>NZ_JBJDRI010000023.1:0-71769 GCF_044987425.1 Microbacterium sp. ZW T5_56
CTTCCCACCCCCCCTCGACGCTCGGAGACACGATGACCGACCTTCGCCTGTTCACCTCGGAATCCGTCACGGAAGGTCATCCCGACAAGATCTGCGATCAGATCTCGGACGCCATCCTCGACGACCTGCTGCGCCAGGACCCGGGAGCGAAGGTCGCTGTGGAGACCATGGTCACCACAGGTCTCGTGCACGTGGCGGGGGAGGTGCGCACCGACTCGTACTCGGACATCACGGGAATCGTGCGCGGAGTGATCACCGACATCGGCTATCGCTCCAGCGACACCGGCTTCGATGGCGATTCGTGCGGCGTGTCGATCTCCGTCGGCGAGCAGTCCAGCGACATCCATGCCGGGGTGAGCACGGCTTTGGAGGCACGTGAGGGCTCGGGTGATGTCCGCGACGAACAGGGCGCGGGCGATCAGGGCATCATGTTCGGCTTCGCCACCAACGAGACGGCGCAGCTGATGCCCGCGGCGTCGTGGATCTCGCACCGCATGGCGGAGCGCCTGGCGGCCGTACGTCACGAAGGCGAACTCATCCCGTGGCTGCGCCCGGATGGCAAGACCCAGGTCACCCTCGGCTACGAGGGCTTCACGCCCAAGACCGTGGAGGCGGTCGTGCTCTCCACCCAGCACGGCCCCGAGATCTCGCAGGAGGCGCTCCGCGACCTCGTCAAGCAGCACGTGATCGACCCCGTGCTCGCCGACTCCGGCCTCGACATCTCCGACTACCAGCTCTACTTCAACCCGGCGGGTCCGTTCGTCATCGGCGGCCCGAAGGGTGACGCCGGCCTCACCGGTCGCAAGATCATCGTCGACACCTACGGTGGAGCGTCCCGCCACGGCGGCGGCGCCTTCAGCGGCAAGGACCCGTCGAAGGTCGACCGCTCGGCGGCGTACGCGATGCGCTGGGTGGCCAAGAACGCGGTGGCCGCGGGTCTCGCCGAGCGGCTTGAAGTACAGGTGGCCTACGCGATCGGCAAGGCGGCTCCGGTGGGCCTGTATGTCGAGACGTTCGGCACCGGCGCGGTGGCGGACGATGTGATCACGCGCGCGATCTCGCAGACGTTCGATCTGCGTCCCGCCGCCATCATCGAGGAGCTCGACCTGCTGCGTCCGATCTACCGCCGCACGGCCGCATATGGTCACTTCGGTCGCGAGCTGCCCGCCTTCACGTGGGAGCGTACCGACCGCGTGGACGGCCTGCGTCGCGCCGCAGGCCTCTGAGCGCAGCAGAGATGACCCGGAGCGCTCCGCGCCCGATCGCCCGGGTGCTGATCGATTCGCCGCTTCCCCAGTTGGATCGGCTGTTCGACTATGTCGTTCCGCCGGAGCTGGAGCTGTCCGCGCGGCCCGGCGTCCGTGTGCGAGTGCCGCTGCGCTCCGTGGGTCGGGTGGTCGACGGCTTCATCGTGGAACGGGCTGTGGAAGAGGCGGCCGAGCGCGCGCTGTCAGATCTCGAAGAGGTCGTCTCGGACGCCGTGGTGATGCCGGCGCGGTTGTACACGCTGGCAAGACGCGTGGCCGATCGCGCCGCGGGCTCTGTGAGCGACATCCTGCGGCTCGCGATTCCGAAGCGTCAGGTGCGCGTCGAGAAGGCCTGGCTCGCGCGGCCTGCGCAAGAGGCGGAGACCGCGGCGGAGGCGGAGACCGCGGAGGAGGCGGAGACCGCGGCGGAGGCGGCGACCGCGGCGGAAGAGACAGAGATCCCGGGGGATTCCTCCGGCGTTGCACGCGCTCGCGCGACAGCGACTCTGGCGGCCTTCCCGGGCCTTGCGGAAGCACTGGCTGAGCGCCAGCGGATCGTCGTCGATGCTCCGGCGCGTCCGGAGACGGTGGCGGACGGACAGTCCGTCTCCGCCGGGATGGTGCTGCTGGCCGCTTCGGCGGCCGAGGTGCTCGCCGCCGGGAGCAGCAGCATCCTCGTCGTTCCCGACTACCGCGATCAAGATGCGCTCGAGCTGGCGCTGGCGGAGTTCGTGCCCGCGGAGCTCGTGGTCCGTGTGGATGCTCGCCAGACGGGGCCGGAGCGTTACCGCGCGTTCCTGCGCACCCTGGACGATGCGCCCTGCATCGTGATCGGCAATCGCTCGGCCGTGTACGCGCCGGTTCACGCCGGCCTCGTCGCGATCTGGGATGACGGCGACGCTCTGCTGGATGAGCCGCTAGCTCCCTACGTGCACGCTCGAGACGCCGCGCTGGTGCGGCAGGAGCTCTTCGGCCATGCGCTGCTCTTCATCGGGCACACCCGATCCGCGGATACCGAACGGCTCGTCGGCCTGGGGTACCTGCGCGATATCGCCGCAGCACGCCGATATGCGCCGCGGGTGATCCTGTCCTCCACGACCCAGGGGGAGCGTCCCGGCACCCGCGTGCCGTCAGCCGCCTTTCGTGCTGCCCGCGACGCTCTGGAACACGGACCCGTGCTCGTGCAGGTCGCCCGCCCCGGATACGCGCCGGTGCTCGTGTGCGCAGACTGCCGAACGGCCGCGCGATGCACACACTGCTCCGGTCCGCTGTTCGCCGCGTCCCGCGGCGCCGCGCCCGTCTGTCGCTGGTGCGGTCGCACCGCGCACGGGTGGCGCTGCGGCAACTGCGACTCGGACCGTGTGCGTCTTGCCTCGTCCGGATCTGAGCGCACCGCCGACGACCTGGGTCGTGCCTTTGCCGACACGCGCGTGATCATCGCCGACGGGGATCATCCCGTGGAGCGAGTGGATTCCCGCCCGGCGCTGGTCGTGGCGACGCGGGGCGCCGAGCCACGCGCCGACGGCGGGTACGCCGCCGTGCTGCTGCTGGATGGCGATCGCATGCTGATGGCCGACGACCTGCGCATCACGGAGTCATGTCTGCGCTGGTGGTCCAACGCCGCCGCGCTCGCTGCACCCGGGGCTCCCGTCCACCTTGTCGGGGTGACAGGTGGCGTCGCACGGGCTCTCGCCACGTGGACGCAGTCGGCATTTGCACGGTCGGAGATCGCTGAGCGCGTGCCGCTGCACATGCCGCCCGCATCCCGAGTGGCCGTGATCGAAGGTGACCCCGCCGCCGTGGATGAAGCCCTGCGCGTCCTCCGCGATGATGTGCCCACGCTGGCTCCCGATGCCGTGGTCGGTCCCGTCCGTGCCGATGAAGACGATACGCCGCGCTCGCGCGCGCTGCTGCGTTTCGAGTACGGTGTCGGAACCGCCGTGGCCGCGTCGCTGCGCGGCAGCGTGGTCAGCGCGGCGCTTCGCGGCCGACGCGGTCGGAACCGCGCCATCCGTGCCACCACTCTCCGAGTGCGACTCGACGTCGCCGATCCCCAACTGTGAGGAGCGCCATGCGCATCGTCTTCGCCGGAACGCCTGAGGCGGCCGTGCCCGCCCTTCGTGCTCTGGCCGCATCCGAGCATGAGGTGGTGCTCGTCGTCACGCGTCCCGATGCACTGCTCGGCCGAAAGCGCGTCCTCACGCCGTCACCCGTGGCTGCGGCGGCGGACGACCTGGGACTTCCGGTGCTGAAAGCCGCCCGTCTGGACGCGGATGCCACGGCGGCCATCCTGGCGACGGGTGCCGATCTCGGCGTCATCGTCGCGTACGGCGCTCTGGTGCGCGAGCCGCTGCTGACGGGGCTCGGGGCCGGATGGGTGAACCTGCACTTCTCGCTGCTGCCGAAGTGGCGTGGCGCCGCGCCGGTGCAGCGCGCGCTGATGGCGGGTGAGACCGAGCTGGGCTGGGCGGTCTTCCAGCTCGTCACCGAGCTCGACGCGGGAGCCGTGTATCGCCAGGAGCCGTACACACCCGAGCCCGAGGCTACGGCGGCAGACGTGCTGCGCTCGCTCGCCGAGATCGGTGCGCACGCGCTACCGGAGATCGTCGCCGCGATCGGGGAGGGGGCATCGCCTGTCGCCCAGGAGGGCGATGCGACCTACGCACACAAGCTGACCCTGTCCGACGGCCTGTTGGATCCGACTGAGGGAGCGGACGCGGTCTTCGCGCGGTACCGCGGCGTCACCCCCGAGCCTGGAGCCCACGTCCGCGTGGACGGCGTGACTCTCAAGCTTCCTCGGCTGGCGCTCGTGGAGGCGGACATCGACCTGCCCGCCGGGGCGATCCGAATGGACGCGAAACGGGTGCTTCTGGGTACCGCGGATTGGCCCGTGCAACTGGTGCGTGTGCAGCCCGCAGGCAAGCAGGACATGGCGGCGGGGGACTGGTGGCGCGGTCTGCGCCTCGATGAACTCCGCGTCGATCCGATTCCCGTGGCGACCGACTCTCAGACCGAAGGAACCGCGCAATGACACGCATCTCACCCGCTCGACTCGTCGCATACGACGTCCTTCGCGCCGTCTCCGGCTCCGACGCGTATGCGAACCTGCTCCTGCCCACCGCGATCTCGCGGGCCGGGCTGTCCGGATCGGACGCGGGCCTTGCCACCGAGCTGACGTACGGCACCCTGCGCCGCCAGGGCACCTATGACGCGGTGATCGAGATGGCCGCTGACCGCTCGGCCGACCAGATCAAGCCGGAGGTGCTCGATGCGCTCCGCCTGGCCGTGCACCAGCTCTTCGCCACCCGCGTCGCGACGCATGCGGCCGTGAACGAGTCGGTGGAGCTCGCTCGCTCAGCCGGCGGACCCAAGGCCGCCGGGTTCGCCAACGCCGTCCTGCGGCGCATCTCCGCCGATGACGCCGACGCCTGGATCGCGCGGCTGGAGGATCAGTCGCGAAGCGACGACGAGCGCCTCTCCGTCACGAGCTCTCATCCGGTGTGGATTCTTCGCGCGATGCGTCGTGCGTTGAAGGCGGAGGGTCGTGAAGGCGAGCTTCCCGACCTGCTGGCGGCCGACAACGACTCTCCCTCCGTCACACTTTCCGCACTGCCGGGTCTCGCAGAGATTCCGGCGGATGCCGAATCGACGCCCTATTCGCCGATCGGATTCCGTCACGCGGGCGGAGCGCCCGATCCCGTGGTGCGCGGTTCCGGAGGACGACTGCGCGTCCAGGACGAGGGGTCGCAGCTGGTCGCGCTGGCGCTGGCGGGCCTCGACGTGTCCGGCGCAGGGGAGCGCTGGCTGGATCTCTGTGCCGGTCCCGGGGGAAAGACGGCGCTGCTTGCGGCGCGGGCGCTCGAGCTCGGCGCGTCGCTGGACGCGAACGAGATCTCCCCGGCGCGTGCGGGCCTCGTCCGCCAGGCGATCGCGGGCGTTCCGCTCGATGTGGTCGTGCATGAGGAAGACGGGCGACGCTACGCCGCCGCACACGCCGAGGCCTACGACCGGATTCTCGTGGATGCGCCGTGCACGGGCCTGGGTGCTCTGCGGCGCCGTCCGGAGGCGCGCTGGCGCAAGTCGCCCGCGGACGTGGGGGATCTCGTCCCGCTGCAGACCGAGTTGCTGGACGGCGCTCTTCGCGCCCTGAAGCCGGGCGGTGTGGTCGCCTATGTCACGTGCTCGCCGCACCTCGCGGAGACCGCCGGTGTCGTCGCCGACGTGCAGCGGACATGGGGTGACGCTGTCGAGGAGCTGGACGCCCGCGCCGCGCTGCAGCAGGTTTCGAACGCTCCGCTGGATCTGCCCGCACCCGCCGACGGCTCCGGTCATGCGCAGCTGTGGCCGCACCGTCACGGCACGGACGGCATGTTCCTGGCGCTGCTGCGGCGTCGCGCATGAGCGCTGGACATAATGGGACGGTGACCGACACGCGCATCAACCCCAGCATCCTGGCCGCTGACTTCGTCAACATGCAGGCGGAGCTCGCGCGCATCGCGACCGCGGACTTCGTGCACGTCGACGTCATGGACAACCATTTCGTCCCCAATCTCACCTTCGGCACCCAGATGGTGGAGCGCATTCAGGCGACGAGCCCTGTGCCGCTGGACGTGCATCTCATGATCAGTGACGCCGATCGGTGGGCTCCCGCGTACGCCGAGCTGGGTGCCGCGAGCGTCACATTCCATCTGGAGGCGGCCGGTGCGCCTGTCACCCTCGCACGACGGCTGCGCGACATCGGCTCACGCGCCGGCGTGGCGGTCAAGCCGACCACACCGGTCGAGCCGCTGTTCGACGTGCTCGACGAGTTCGACCAGATCCTGGTGATGACGGTCGATCCGGGTTTCGGCGGCCAGGCGTTCATGGCCGATCAGATGGCGAAACTGGCGAGACTCGCCGACGAGGCGCGCCGCCGCGGATCGCAGGTCTGGCTTCAGGTGGACGGCGGGATCTCCGCGTCCACGATCGAACAAGCCGCCGCCGCGGGTGCCGACACGTTCGTGGCGGGCTCCGCGGTGTTCGGTGCGGATGACCCGGCGGGGGCCATCGCCGCGCTCCGCACCGCCGCGGGGCGTCACACGCACTCCCGCACCCGGTAGCCTGGGAGGGTGAAGAGTTTCGACGACCTGTTCGGTGAACTGACCGCGAAGGCCGAGGCGGGGGAGCCCGGTTCGCGCACGGTGGAGCTTCTGAACGGCGGCGTCCATACCATCGGCAAGAAGATCGTCGAGGAAGCAGCGGAGGCCTGGATGGCCGCCGAATATGAATCCGACGATGACACCGCGCTCGAGATCTCGCAGCTGCTGTACCACGCGCAGGTCCTGATGATCGCCAAGGGGCTCACCCTGGCCGATGTCTACCGCCACCTCTGAACCTCCCCATCTGAAAGCGATTCATGCTTCGCATCGCCGTGCCCAATAAGGGCGCACTGTCCGAGACCGCATCCGCCATGCTCGCCGAGGCCGGCTACGCCGGTCGTCGCGACCCCAAGATCCTCCACCTCATCGACCCCGATAACGAGGTCGAGTTCTTCTTCCTGCGTCCGCGCGATATCGCCACCTACGTCGGATCGGGTGCGCTCGATGTCGGCATCACAGGTCGCGACCTGCTGCTGGATTCCGGCAGTGAGGCGACCGAGATCCAGGAGCTCGGCTTCGCGCGCTCCACTTTCCGCTTCGCCGCACGTCCCGGCCGCTTCACCACGCTGGAGGACCTGAACGGTGTGCGCATCGCCAGCGCCTATGCCGGCCTCGTGCGCTCCTACCTCGCGGAGAAGGGCATCGACGTCACGGTCGTCCCGCTGGACGGCGCTGTCGAATCTGCCGTCGAACTCGGCGTTGCCGATGCGATCGCGGACGTCGTCGAGACCGGAACCACACTGCGAGCCGCGGGCCTGGAGATCTTCGGTCCGGTCATGCTGGAATCCGAGGCGGTCCTCATCTCCTCGGCCGCCGGCGCCGAAGGCGTGGACACGCTGCTGCGGCGCCTGCGCGGCGTGATGATCGCGCGCCGGTACGTGCTGGTCGACTACGATCTGCCCGCCAACCTGGTTGACGAGGCCGTGGCGATCGCACCCGGACGCGAATCCCCGACGATCTCCCCGCTGCAGGATCCCGCCTGGGTGGCCGTGCGCGTCATGGTGCCGCGAAAGGGCATGAACCTCGTGATGGACAAGCTCTACGCGATCGGCGCTCGCGCCATCCTGGTGAGCGCGATCGAGGCGGCGCGACTCTGATGACCGTCACCACACGCGTCATTCCGTGTCTGGACGTCGCTGACGGCAAGGTCGTCAAGGGCGTCAACTTCGAGAATCTCCGCGAGATGGGCGACCCGGTCGAGCTGGCCGCACGCTACTTCGAGCAGGGCGCCGACGAGATCACGTTCCTCGATGTGACGGCGACCGTCGACGAGCGGGCCACCACGTACGACGTGGTGCGCCGCACCGCCGAGCAGGTCTTCATTCCTCTCACGGTCGGCGGCGGCATCCGATCCGCGGAGGACGTGGCTCGTCTGCAGGGAGTGGGTGCCGACAAGATCGGTGTGAATTCCGCGGCGATCGCGCGTCCCGAGTTGCTGAGCGAGATCGCCGACCGTTTCGGTTCGCAGGTGCTGGTCCTGTCACTCGATGTGAAGCGCTCCGCCGCCACCGCGTCAGGTTTCGTCGTCACCACCCACGGCGGCCGCACAGAGACGACGCTGGACGCGCTCGCCTGGGCGCGCGAGGCCATCGAACGCGGTGCGGGCGAGCTGCTCGTCAACTCCATCGATGCTGACGGCACCCGTGAGGGCTTCGACCTCGAGCTGGTTCGCCTGATGCGTGAGCTGTCCTCCGTGCCGGTGATCGCGTCCGGCGGCGCCGGTGCCGTGGAGCACTTCGCGCCCGCCGTGCACGCCGGTGCGGACGCTCTTCTGGCGGCCAGCGTCTTCCACACGGGCGCGATGACCGTCGGCGACGTCAAGGACGCCCTGCGCTCCGAGGGAGTGCTGGTTCGATGAGTGAGCTGTATCCCCAGGTCGCCTTCAACGCGGACGGCCTGGTGCCGGTCATCGTGCAGCAGTACGACTCCCGCGAGGTGCTGATGCTGGCCTGGATGAATGAGACCTCGCTGCAGCTCACGCTGAGCGAGGGTCGCGCCGTCTACTGGTCGCGGTCGCGCAAGGAGCTGTGGCGCAAGGGCGACACTTCCGGGCACACCCAGGCCGTGCACGCCGTGTCCTACGACTGCGACGGCGACACGCTGCTCATGCTCGTCGACCAGACCGGTGCGGCCTGTCACACCGGCTCGCGCACCTGCTTCGACGACCGCTTCCTGCCGCTGACGGCCGGGGCATCGTCGTGATCGAGCGCGCGCGCTCGACCTCTGTACTCGCCATCGTTCTCGGCGGTGCCCTCGGTCTGATCGCCGCCACCCAGACGTGGCTGAACGTGATCGTCGACGATGGCGCGAACCAGGCGCTGGAGGTGACCGGTTCTGCGGCGCTTCCGCTACTGACTCCGCTCAGCCTCGCCGCGATGGCGCTCGGTGTGGTGCTCTCGCTGGCCGGGCGCGTGCTTCGATACGTGTTCGGCGTGATCGCGGTGGTCATCGGAGCAGCACTGCTCGTGCAGACCATTCCGGTCCTCACCGGGGTGCCGCTGTCCGCGGTCGCTCCGGCCATCACGAAGGCGACCGGCATCTCCGGCGACGATGCGGTCTCCGCCCTCGTCGGCTCCGTGTCGCTCACGACCTGGCCCATCGTGGCGATCGTTGCGTGGATCCTGCTCGTCGTGGCAGGCGGATTCGTGCTTCTCACCGCGTCGCGCTGGCGGACGGGAACGTCGCGGTACCGCACCGGAGTCGCGCAGCATCACGGTGACGGACCGCTGGACGCGGTCGACAGCTGGGATGAGCTGAGCCGCGGCGACGACCCCACGTCCTGATTCGCCGCCCCGCTGCGGATTCCTGTTCGCCGGAGCGGAATCGATAGACTGAACCGACCACTCGTTTTCCTGGAGGAGATTTCCATGAGCAACCCCATCGCTGACCCCGGCCACGGACACTCGCCCGCGGCGTGGACCGCAGTGGTGATCATGCTCCTGGCCTTCACCTTGGGAACCATCTTCTTCGCGATGGCCATGCCCGTCGGCGTGTGGGCATCGGCGGGTCTTCTGGTGATCGGACTGATCGTCGGCTGGGCGATGGCCAAGGCCGGTTACGGCGTGAAGGGCCCGAAGTACGTCGCGAAGCAGCACTGATGGTGCTCGCCGACCTGACGGCCGGCTCCGTGGCGGACGCCCGCACGCGTGAGCTGGTCCGCCCGCTCGACCGGGTGCGTCAGGACGCCGCAGACCGTGCGCCGGCCCTCGATGTGCTGACGGTCCTCGCTCCCGCCGACCGGGTGAAGATCATCGCCGAAGTGAAGCGTGCTTCACCGTCGCGCGGACACCTCGCCGAGATCCCCGATCCCGCGCACCAGGCCGCGCTCTACGAGCAGGGTGGCGCGTCCACGATCAGCGTGCTGACCGAGGAACGGAAGTTCCGCGGCAGCCTGGCCGACCTCGAGGCGGTGCGCACACGCGTCACCCTTCCCGTGCTGCGCAAGGACTTCATCGCCACCGACTACCAGGTGTATGAGGCTCGCGCCGCAGGTGCCGACCTCGTGCTGCTGATCGTGGCGGCCCTGGACGACGAGACGCTGCGCCACCTGTACGAGCTGATCCTCTCCCTCGGCATGACGCCGCTGGTGGAGACGCACTCGGCCGAGGAGGTGGAGCGCGCTCTCGCCCTCGGTGCGAAGCTCGTCGGAGTCAACGCGCGCAATCTGTCGACCTTCGAACTTGATCGCGATCTGTTCGGCTCGCTGGTGCATATGTTCCCGGCCGACGTCATCAAGATCGCCGAATCCGCCGTTCTCTCTCCGGAGGACGTGCGCCACTACCGTTCCGCGGGCGCCGACGTGGTGCTCATCGGAGAGGCGCTCGTCACCGGTGACCCGGTGGCGACCCTCACTCAGTACCTTCAAGCCGGCTCGTTCACCGCGTCGGCAGATGGGAGCCAGACGCCGTGAGTCTGCGCGATCAGCACGGTCCGTTCTTCGGAGACTTCGGGGGTCGGTTCATGCCGGAATCCCTGATCGCCGCAATCGATGAGCTCACCGCTGTGTGGGAGTCCGCGATGACGGATGAGACCTTCTGGGCCCAATACCGCGAGTTGCTGACCAACTACGCGGGTCGTCCGTCGCCGATCACCGAGGTGCCGCGTTTCGCGGAGCACGCCGGCGGCGCGCGGATCTTCCTCAAGCGTGAGGACCTCAACCACACCGGATCCCACAAGATCAACAACGTCATCGGCCAGGCGCTGCTCACGCAGCGACTCGGCAAGACGCGCGTGATCGCGGAGACGGGTGCCGGCCAGCACGGTGTCGCGACGGCGACAGCGGCCGCCCTGTTCGGGTTCGACTGCACCATCTACATGGGCGAGGTCGACACCGAGCGCCAGGCGCTGAACGTCGCACGCATGCGCCTGCTGGGAGCCGAGGTCATTCCGGTGACGACCGGATCGCGCACCCTCAAGGACGCGATCAACGAGGCATACCGTGACTGGGTCGCCAGCGTCGAGAACACGAACTACATCTTCGGCACGGCAGCGGGTCCGCACCCGTTCCCCGCACTCGTCCGTGATTTCCAGAAGGTGATCTCCGAGGAGGCCCGCGACCAGCTGCTCACGCAGGTGGGACGACTTCCCGACGCCGTAGTTGCTGCGGTCGGCGGCGGCTCCAACGCGATCGGCATGTTCGACGCGTTCCTTGATGACGAGTCGGTCAAGCTCTACGGTGTCGAGGCAGCCGGTGACGGCGTCGACACGGACAAGCACGCCGCGTCCATCGAGCGCGGCCGTCCCGGCGTCCTTCACGGCGCCCGCACCTTCGTGCTGCAGGACGAGGACGGACAGACGGTGGAGTCCCACTCCATCTCCGCAGGACTCGACTACCCCGGCGTCGGCCCGGAGCACTCGTGGCTGGCATCCATCGGACGTGCCGAGTACATTCCGGCGACCGATGACGAGGCCATGCAGGCGCTGCGCCTGCTCAGCCGCACCGAGGGCATCATCCCCGCCATCGAGTCCGCGCACGCTCTTGCCGGAGCCATCCGGCTCGGCAAGGAGATGGGGCCTGACGCACTGATCGCGGTGTGCCTGTCCGGGCGCGGCGACAAGGACATGGATACGGCGGCGCGGTACTTCGGGCTGTATGACGACGCTGCGGGGGAGCAGGAATGAGCCGCGTCGAAGACGCCATCGCACGTGCCGAGGCCGAGGGGCGCGGTGCGCTCATCGGCTACCTCCCGGTCGGCTTCCCCGATATCGAGACGAGCGTTGAAGCTGCGGTCGCCCTCGCCGAGAACGGCGCGGACATCCTCGAGCTCGGTCCGCCGTACTCGGACCCCGTCATGGACGGCATCGTCATCCAGGAAGCCACCCAGCAGGTGCTGGCGGCCGGCTTCCGGCTGCGGCAGCTGTTCCCGATCATTCGGGCCATCGCCGACCGCGTCGACGTTCCGATCCTCGTGATGACGTACTGGAATCCCGTGCTGCAGTACGGCGTCGACCGGTACGCCGACGATCTGCTGGCCGCCGGTGGTGCCGGTCTCATCACCCCCGACATCACGCCGGAGGCTGCGGGCGAGTGGATTGCCGCGTCGGAGCGCACCGGCCTGGACCGCGTCTTCCTGGCGGCTCCCACCAGCACCGACGAGCGACTTCGGATGGTCATCGAGAAGTCCACCGGCTTCGTCTACACGGTCTCCACGATGGGAACCACGGGGGAGCGCGCCTCGCTGGACTCGGCCGCTCGCACGCTGGTCGCGCGACTGCGTGAGCAGGGCGCTCGTCGCGCCTGTGTCGGCATCGGAATCTCCAACGCGGATCACGTTGCCGGGGTGCTGGAATACGCCGACGGCGCGATCGTGGGCACGGCACTGGTGCGGGCGCTTCGTGACGGCGGAGTCGACGGTCTTGCCGCGGAAGCGCGCGCGCTTTCTGCCGGAACCCACCGCTGACTGACGGGCGAGCACTCTCGGGCATCGTAGAATCGTAACCATGCTGCTTTCCGCCCTGGCCCTGCCCGCGAGCATTCCGAGCCCGGAGATCAATGGCATCCCCACCCCCTGGGGTGTGCCGATCAAGTTCTACGCGTTGTTCATCATCCTGGGCATCATCATCGCGACGTTCGCGGCCAACCGCACGCTGACCAAGCGCGGCGCGGAGCCGTGGGTCATCGTGGACGTGCTGCTGATCACCGTCCCGATCTCGATCATCTTCGCGCGGTTCTTCCACGTCTTCACCCACTTCGGGTTCTACTTCACCGCCGATCGCGAGTGGTGGAACCCGTTCGTGAGAGACGCGATCTGGAACATCTGGGACGGCGGCATCGCCATCTACGGCGCGCTCATCGGCGGCGCCATCGGCGCGTGGCTCGGCTGCAAGTGGACCGGACTGCGGTTCTGGACCTTCGCGGATGCGATCGCGCCGTGGATGCTGCTCGCGCAGGCCATCGGCCGCCTCGGCAACTACTTCAACCACGAGCTGTTCGGTCTTCCCACTGACCTGCCGTGGGGCCTGGAGATCCCGCGTCCGAACTCGGCGATTCCGGTCGGCCTGAGCGAGGACACGCTGTTTCACCCCACATTCTTGTACGAGATCATCTGGAACGTCATCGGCGTCGTGGTTCTGCTCGTGCTGCGCAAGAAGATCGCCATGCAGTGGGGTCGCCTGTTCGCGGTCTACCTGATCTGGTACTCGGCTGGGCGTGTCGTCTGGGAGTCGATCCGCATTGATCCGAGCGACATCATCCTCGGTCTGCGCACGAACGTGTGGTCGGCCATCGTGGGCATCGTGATCGGTCTGATCATCCTGATCGTCCAGTCGCGTCACAAGGGACAGGAACCCTCGCCGTACGCTGTCGGCCGTGGTCCGCAGAATGCTGTAGGCTCGTCCGCAGCCACCCCGGAATACGTCGACGTGAGCGAGCCACCCGCCCAGTCCACTGACGATTCCGAAGCCGCCACGAGCGGAACGCCCGCCGCAACCACGCAGGTTGCCGGCGCCTAATACCCTCCTCGCGGGCCGACGTCGTCCCACGAACCCCTTGAGAGAAACCGGGGACGACGCCATGTCATCGACCCTTCCTGCCGGCCTAGCCGGCTTCCCAGCCCAGCAGGGCCTGTACAACCCGCGCTTCGAGAAGGACGCCTGTGGCCTCGCCATGGTCGCGACCCTTCGCGGCGAGGCGGGCCACGACATCGTGAGCCTCGCTCTGGAGGCGCTGCGCAACCTCGAGCACCGTGGTGCCATCGGTTCCGACGCGGGAACCGGTGACGGCGCGGGCATCCTCACGCAGATGCCGGACGAGTTCTTCCGTGCTGTCGTCGACTTCGAGCTGCCCGCTGTGGGCGAGTACGTCGCCGGTGCCGCGTTCCTGCCACTGGAGGAGGAGCCGCGCCTGGCTCAGAAGTCCGCCATCGAGGACATCGCCCGTTCCGAGGGGCTCGAGGTGTTGGGCTGGCGTGTCGTTCCGACGGCTCCCGAGAACCTCGGCAAGCTCGCCTTCAACGCTCGCCCGCAGGTGGAGCAGCTGTTCCTGTCGCGCCCGGCCATCGGTGGCGCTCCGGCCATGAGCAGCCTGGGACTCGACCGTCTCGCCTACCGTCTTCGCACACGCGCCCGCACCGAGCAGGGCGCGTATTTTGTTTCCCTCAGCTCACGGACCATCGGCTACAAGGGCATGGTCACCACGCTGCAGCTCGAGCCGTTCTACCCGGATCTGCAGGACGAGCGCTTCGCGTCGAAGCTGGCCGTGGTGCACTCCCGTTACTCGACGAACACGTTCCCGTCGTGGCCGCTCGCGCAGCCGCTGCGCATGCTCGCCCACAATGGCGAGATCAACACGGTGGGCGGTAACCGCAACTGGATGCGCGCTCGTCAGTCCCAGCTCGAGTCCGAGCTGCTGGGCGACATGACGCCTCTGCTTCCGGTGTGCACCGACGGCGTGAGCGACTCGGCCTCCTTCGACGAGGTGCTCGAGCTGCTCACCCTGACGGGTCGGAGCCTCCCGCATGCCATCATGATGATGGTCCCGGAGGCGTACGAGAAGCAGTCCGACATCGACCCGAAGCTCCGCGCCTTCTACGAGTACCACGCCATGCAGATGGAGCCGTGGGACGGACCGGCCGCGCTGCTGTTCACCGATGGCACGCAGGTCGGGGCGACGCTGGACCGCAACGGCCTTCGCCCCGGACGGTGGACGGAGACGCGCGACGGCCTGGTCGTGATCGGCTCGGAGACGGGCGTACTGGAGTTCGAGCCGGAGCGCATCAAGCGTCGCGGCCGCCTCCAGCCCGGACGCATGTTCCTCGTCGACACCGAGCAGCGTCGCATCATCAGCGACGACGAGGTCAAGACGGAGCTTGCCAACCTGGAGCCGTGGGAGGAGTGGCTGACCGGTGCCGTGCGCCTGGCCGACCTGCCCGACCGCGAGCACATCGTCCACCCCGTTGCCTCGATCACCCGTCGTCAGCGCACCTTCGGCTACACCGAGGAAGAGGTCACCAAGATCCTCGCCCCGATGGGTCGCACCGGCGCGGAGCCGCTGGGCGCGATGGGATCGGACACCCCGATCGCGGTGCTGAGTGACCGCCCGCGCCCGCTGTTCGACTACTTCACGCAGCAGTTCGCCCAGGTCACCAACCCGCCGCTGGACTCGATTCGCGAGTCGGTGGTGACAAGCCTGCGCATCGGCATCGGTCCGGAGCGGAACCTCCTCTCCTGGGGCCCGGAGCACGCGCAGAGCGTGACGCTCGACTTCCCGGTGATCGACAACGACGAGCTGGCCAAGATCCAGCACATCGCCAAGGCGCTGCCGGGTCGCTCGTCCGCGACCATTCGCGGTCTCTACCACTTCGATGCCGGTCCCGGCACGCTCGCGAAGCGCATCGAGGATATCTACAACGAGGTCGATGCGGCGATCGCGTCGGGAGCCGAGTTTCTGATCCTGTCCGACCGTGACAGCGACAAGGACCTCGTGCCGATCCCGTCGCTGCTGCTCACCAGCGCCGTTCACCACCACCTGATCCGTCGCGAGACGCGCATGCGTGTCGGGCTGATCGTGGAGGCCGGCGACGTTCGCGAGGTCCACCACGTCGCGACCCTCATCGGCTACGGCGCGTCTGCCGTCAACCCGTACCTGGCGATGGAGACCGTGGAGCACCTGGTGCGCACCGGCTTCATCGACGGCGTGACCGAGCACGAGGCGGTTCACAACCTGATTCACGCGCTCGGCAAGGGCGTGCTGAAGATCATGTCGAAGATGGGCATCTCCACCGTCCGCTCCTACGCCGGCGCTCAGGTGTTCGAGGCGATCGGCCTGTCGCAGCAGTTGATCGACGCGTACTTCGTCGGTACCGAATCCAAGCTCGGTGGTGTCGACATCGCCGTGATCGAGGCCGAAAACCAGCAGCGCCACGACTTCGCGTATCCCAAGGACGAAGCAGCGCGCGTGCACGAGCGGCTGTGGACCGGTGGCGAGTACCAGTGGCGCCGCAGCGGCCCGCCCCACCTGTTCAACCCGGACACGGTTTTCCGTCTGCAGCACTCCACGCGTACTCGTCGCTACGACATCTTCCGTGAGTACACGAAGGCGGTCGACGACCAGGCCGCCGAGCTGAAGACGTTGCGTGGCATGTTCGGCCTGCGCTTCGGCGCCCGCACTCCCGTCCCGCTGTCCGAGGTGGAGCCGGTCTCCTCGATCGTGAAGCGATTCTCGACCGGAGCGATGAGCTACGGGTCGATCTCCCGCGAGGCCCACGAGACGCTGGCCATCGCCATGAACAGCATCGGTGGCAAGTCCAACACCGGTGAGGGTGGCGAGGACGTCGAGCGACTGCTCGACCCGAAGCGTCGCAGCGCCATCAAGCAGGTCGCGAGCGGCCGCTTCGGCGTGACGAGCCTCTACCTGACCGAGGCAGACGACATCCAGATCAAGCTGGCGCAGGGCGCCAAGCCCGGCGAGGGTGGACAGCTGCCGCCCGAGAAGGTCTACCCGTGGGTGGCCCGCACGCGTGGCGGCACCCCCGGCGTGGGTCTGATCTCCCCGCCGCCGCACCACGACATCTACTCGATCGAAGACCTCAAGCAGCTGATCTTCGACCTGAAGCGGGCAAACCCGTCGGCGCGGATCCACACCAAGCTGGTGTCGCAGTCCGGCATCGGCGCGGTGGCGGCCGGTGTGGCCAAGGCGCTGTCGGACGTGGTCCTGGTGTCCGGGCACGACGGCGGCACGGGTGCCAGCCCGGTGAACTCGCTGAAGCACGCGGGAACGCCGTGGGAGCTCGGTCTTGCGGAGACGCAGCAGACCCTCATGATCAACGACATGCGCGACCGTGTGGTCGTCCAGGTCGACGGTCAGCTGAAGACCGGGCGCGACGTCATCATCGGCATGCTGCTCGGCGCCGAGGAGTTCGGCTTCGCCACGGCACCGCTGGTGGTCAGCGGCTGCATCATGATGCGCGTGTGCCACCTGGACACCTGCCCCGTCGGCGTCGCCACCCAGAACCCGGTGCTGCGCGAGCGCTTCACCGGCAAGGCCGAGTACGTCGTCAACTTCATGGAGTTCATCGCCGAAGAGGTGCGCGAGTACCTCGCCAAACTCGGCTTCCGCTCCATCGATGAGGCGGTCGGGCACGCCGAGCTCCTCGACGTGGAGAACGCCGTTCGCCACTGGAAGACGCAGGGCCTCAACCTCACGCCGATCCTGACCGGACCGGAGCTGCCCGCGGACGCACCGCGCAAGCACGGCCGCGAGCAGAACCACGAGCTGGAAAAGCACTTCGACGTCGAGCTCATCAACCGCTCGCGTTCCGTGATCGCGGACGGCGGGACGATCACGATCGATCTGCCGATCCGCAACACGGAGCGTGCGGTCGGAACGATGCTCGGACACCAGGTGACGAAGGCGCGCGGACAGTATGGTCTGCCGGCGGATTCGATCACGGTGAACCTGCAGGGTTCGGCCGGCCAGTCGCTGGGCGCATTCCTCCCGTCGGGCATCACGCTCAACCTCTCCGGCGACGCCAACGACTATGTCGGCAAGGGGCTGTCGGGCGGCATCGTCACGGTGCAGCCGCCGGCGGCGGTGCGCTTCGATGCCTCCCGCAACGTCATTGCGGGCAACGTCATCGGCTACGGCGCGACGTCTGGCGAGCTCTACCTCCGCGGCGTCGTGGGGGAGCGGTTCCTGGTTCGCAACTCCGGCGCGACCGCTGTCGTCGAGAGCGTGGGCGACCACGCCCTGGAGTACATGACCGGCGGTCTCGCCGTGATCCTCGGCACCACCGGACGCAACTTCGGCGCAGGCATGAGCGGTGGCACGGCTTATGTGTATCGCCTGCGTCGCGAGCTGGTGAACCAGGACGCCCTGCGCAGCGGTGAGCTGCGCGTCGAGTCGCTGGGTGCCGCGGACGAGGAGATCCTCCGCGACCTGCTCACCCAGCACGTCGAGCGGACCGGGTCCACCCGCGCCGCCTCGCTGCTGGCCAACTTCCACGACGAGGCGCCGCAGTTCGCCCGCGTGCTGCCGCGCGACTACGCGGCCGTTCTCAAGACCCGCCAGGACGCGGAGGCCGCGGGGCTCGACCCCGACGGCGACGTCGTCTGGCACCAGATTCTGGAGGTGACCCGTGGCTGACCCCCAGGGATTCCTGAAGACCACGCAGCGCGAGCTGCCCAGCCGTCGCCCGGTCCCGGTGCGCATCATGGACTGGCGTGAGGTGTACGAGCCCGGTGACACCGCGGTCGTGCGTCGTCAGGCCGGTCGGTGCATGGATTGCGGCGTGCCGTTCTGTCACCAGGGCTGCCCGCTCGGCAACCTCATCCCGGAGTGGAACGACCTGACCTGGCGTGGCGAGGGCCGTGCGGCGATCGATCGCCTGCACGCCACGAACAACTTCCCGGAGTTCACCGGTCGGCTGTGCCCGGCTCCCTGCGAGAGCGCGTGCGTGCTGGGAATCAACCAGCCTGCCGTGACGATCAAGTCCATCGAGCAGACCATCATCGACGAAGCGTTCGGCAACGGCTGGGTGCAGCCGCAGCCGCCGGGGCGCATCACGGGCAAGACCGTGGCCGTCGTGGGTTCCGGCCCCGCGGGTCTCGCCGCCGCGCAGCAGCTGACACGTGCCGGCCACACCGTGGCCGTGTTCGAGCGCGACGATCGCATCGGCGGACTTCTGCGCTACGGCATCCCGGACTTCAAGATGGAGAAGCACCACCTCGAGACGCGCCTGCGCCAGATGCAGGACGAGGGCACGCGCTTCCGTGCCGGCGTCGAGATCGGTCGTGACATCACGTGGTCGGACCTGCAGGACCGCTACGACGCGATCGTGGTCGCGACCGGCTCCACGGTGCCGCGTGACCTGTCGATCCCGGGCCGCGACCTCGCGGGCGTTCACTTCGCCATGGACTACCTCGTGCAGTCCAACAAGGCGGTCGCTGGTGACACGGTGGCGAACCAGATCAGTGCTGAGGGCAAGCATGTCGTGGTGATCGGCGGTGGCGACACCGGTGCCGACTGCATCGGCACCGCGCACCGTCAGGGTGCGCTGAGCGTCACGAACCTCGCGATCGGCCGCCAGCCCGGTGCAGAGCGTCCGGACCACCAGCCGTGGCCGATGGATCCCACGGTCTTTGAGATCTCCTCCGCGCACGAAGAGGGTGGCGAGCGGGTCTTCCTCGCCTCCACCGTCGAGTTCCTGTCGAACGATGCGGGAGAGGTGCGCGCGCTGCGTGTCGCCGAGACCGAATTCGTCGACGGCCGTCGCGTGCCCAAGAATGGAACCGAGCGGGAGATCCCCGCCGACCTCGTGCTGATCGCGATGGGCTTCACCGGGCCCGAGCGGTCCGGCATCGACGCGCAGCTGAACGCGGTCTTCACGGAGCGAGGCGCTCTCGCCCGTGAGGATGACTACAGCACCACGACACCCGGGGTGTTCGTGGCTGGCGACGCCGGTCGGGGTCAGTCCCTGATCGTCTGGGCCATCGCTGAAGGACGCGCCGCGGCAGCAGCCGTGGACGCGTACCTGATGGGAACGTCCACGCTCGCCGCGCCCGTTCGGGCCCACGAGGTCGCCATCGGCCTGCCATCCGCGTAGGCTGGCACGGGCCCTCGGCCCGAAAAACCCCCACCCAGACAACCGGAGCACATACGGATGAGACGCGCGAAAATCGTCGCAACCCTGGGACCTGCAACATCCACCTATGAGAGTGTCCGCGCCATTATTGACGCGGGCGTTGACGTCGCCCGGCTGAACCTCAGCCACGGTGACTACTCGGTGCACGACGCGAACTACGCGAACGTGCGCCGGGCGTCCGACGACGCTGGTCGCGCCGTCGCCATCCTGGTGGACCTGCAGGGTCCGAAGATCCGCCTCGCGAAGTTCGCAGACGGACCCCATTACCTCGAAGTCGGGGACATCTTCAAGATCACGACCGAAGACGTTCCCGGCACCAAGGAGATCGTCGGCACCACGTTCAAGGGCCTGCCCCAGGACGTCAAGGCGGGCGATCATCTGCTGATCGATGACGGCAAGGTCCGTGTGGAGGTTGTGGAGTCCGACGGGACGACCGTGACCACCCGTGTGCTCGTTGCCGGCAACGTATCCAACAACAAGGGCATCAACCTTCCCGGCGTGGCTGTGAACGTCCCCGCGCTCAGCGAGAAGGACGAGCAGGACCTGCGTTGGGCTCTGAAGACGGGCGCGGACCTCATCGCGCTGTCGTTCGTGCGCAACGCCGCCGACATCGAGCGCGTGCACGAGATCATGCGCGAGGAGGGCAAGTTCCTGCCCACCATCGCGAAGATCGAGAAGCCGCAGGCTGTTGACGCGCTCGAAGAGATCGTCGATGCCTTCGACGGCATCATGGTCGCCCGTGGTGACCTCGGTGTCGAGCTTCCGCTCGAGGCCGTGCCGATCGTGCAGAAGCGCGCCGTTGAGCTGGCTCGCCGCATGGCGAAGCCGGTCATCGTGGCGACGCAGATGCTCGAGTCCATGATCTCCAGCCCCGTTCCGACGCGTGCCGAGACCTCCGACGTCGCCAACGCCGTTCTCGACGGTGCCGACGCGGTCATGCTCTCGGGCGAGACCAGCGTGGGCGACTACCCGGTGATCGTGGTCCAGACGATGGCTCGCATCATCGAGTCGACCGAGGATCACGGCCTGGAGCGCATCGCGCCGATCGGCACGAAGCCCCGCACCCAGGGCGGTGCCATCACCTTGGCTGCCGCCGAGGTGGCGGACTTCGTGGAGGCCAAGTTCCTCTGCGTGTTCACGCAGTCGGGCGACTCGGCTCGTCGGATGTCGCGCCTGCGCTCGAAGATCCCGATGCTGGCGTACACGCCGGACCCGGCGATCCGTCGCCGTCTGTCGCTGACGTGGGGCATCCGCACCACGCTGGTCGACTTCGTGTCGCACACCGACGCGATGTTCGCTCAGGTGGACGAGCACCTGCTGTCTTCCGGTCTCGCTGAGCCCGGCGACAAGGTCGTGGTGATCTCCGGTTCCCCTCCCGGAATCGTGGGCTCCACCAACGACCTGCGCGTGCACAAGGTCGGTGACGCCGTCCACGGTGCCGCCCCCGCCTACGAGGCGTAAGAAGCCCCGCACGACAAACGAATGGCCGGTTCCTCTGGGACCGGCCATTCGCGTTGTGTCAGAGCTTCGTGTCTGCATCCGTCACCCCACGGGAGAGGTGTTGGGGTGCGTGCGACGGGGTTAGAGGAACAGCAGGACAGCGAAGAGGGCGAACAGCGCGGCGTGGACCGCGCCGTGCGTAGCCGTCACGCGCTTGCCAAGGAACGTCACCGCGGTGGTCACGATCGTGGCGGCCACCAGCACCAGCATGATCGGCGACTCCGCCAGGATCACGGACTGGCCGGTCACGAGGCCGATCACGAGCACCGAGGGAATCGTCAGCCCGACGGTGGAGACGAAGGCCCCGAGGCAGAGGTTCACGACACGCTGGATCTCGCCGGCACGGGCGGCGCGCACCGCCGTGATGGTCTCAGGAGTGAAGACGATCAGTGCGATCACAACTCCCGCCAGCGCTGTCGGTGCGCCGACGGCGCTGAAGCCGATGTCGAGCAGCGTCGCCAGATGGTGGGACAGCAGCACGATGGGCACCATCGTCGCGACCAGCAGCGCGGTGCGCACACTGAGCTCACGCCCGTGCTCGCGCACCGTCTCGCCCAGCGACGCAGGCTGAGACGCCCCGGTCACGCCGACTTCGCGGTAGTCGTCCGCCTGCGCACCGGTCTGGCGCCACAGGAAGAAGCCGTAGAGCAGGATCGTGATCACGCTGACCGCGATGGCGGCGGCGGCCGGGTACGAGCCGCCCGGCAGCGCGGCCGGGATGATCAGGGCGGTAGCCGAGAGCACGGCGATCATTGCGACGTACACGCCCGACCCCGTGCGGTTCGGGCGCATCGCCCCGTGCCGTAGCCCACCCACGAGCAGACACACGCCCACCACGAGGTTCAGGATGATCATCATCACCGCAGTGACGGAGTCGCGCGCGATGGTCGCGTGCTCACCGGGGCCCAGCATCACGGCGGAGATCAGGATGACCTCGATCAGCACGATGCTGAGGGTGAGTACCAGCGTTCCGTAAGGGTCGCCGAGTCGGTGCGCCAGCGATTCGGCCTCATGCACAACGCCGAAGGCAGCGACAAGGATCACGGCGACGATGACGCCGAGTACGAGCCAGACGACCGGCAACGGCAGTTCGTGGGGGAGGAACGCGGTGGCGACCACCGCGGCCCACGGGAGCGCGAGCCGGAGGAGGGCTGCGGGGGAGAGGATCCGACGGATCTGCGAGACGGTCACGAATGTTCCGTGCTTCCGCGAGGTCGTCCTCGCACATCGTGCTCGACCGGGTCGTCCCGATCGCGATCTGGTGGGTTCACCATACCGCGGCATCATTGACATCGCCTGTGCAGAGCGAGAGCATGCACCATGGGCAACATCGTGACGGACATCGTGATCTGGGCAATTGTCGTGATCGCACTCATCGGCCTCGTCACCCTCGTGGTGCTGCGGTGGCGCGCTCGACCGCTGAAGGGCGACGCCGTTGATCCGCGATCCGATGCGGATCGTCCTGACCAGCGCGGCCGGCCGGGTGCCGAGTACCGCCCGATCGCCGACGCGAAGGCGAGCGGCGGGGGCGGTCTCGGAATCTGACTCAGTCGCCCAGCAGGTGATCCTGCTGGGTGAAGAGGGCCAGCTCGTGCTCTGCGGCCCGAATGAACGCCCGTTCCGCGCGCTCACGCTCAGTCGGACCGACGGCGGCGCAGGCGGCTCGCGCGTACGCCACGCCACGCCACGGCGCGGCGCGTGGCGGTGGCGGTGGCGAAGCCGGGATCCGCGTATGTCGACAGCCACGAGTCGTCGGGGCTGCGCATGGTTGTGGGCCGCGAGCCGATCGCCCAGCTCGTGCGCACCCCGTGTCGCCTGCCAGCCCAGCGTGCGTCGTGAGCGATGCGCGAAGCGGGGGAGTCGTGCGGTAATGTCGAGTGGTCCTCGACGCACTTGCCGGTGTGGCGGAATGGCAGACGCGGAGCACTCAAAATGCTTTGTCCGAAAGGGCGTGTGGGTTCGAGTCCCACCACCGGCACTCACGATTGAACGCAAGGCCCCTGGTGCACGGACCTGACCGCCCACATTCTGCTCGCGGGCCGCCTTCGAGCTGCGCGCCTGGCTCATCGTTGCGTGGCTGTCCGGGTGAATCACGGATGTATGCCATAGAATCGGCTGGTGACCGATCAGGACCAGACCGAAATTCCGGCCGCTCCCGCACCTCGCCGTGTGGTTGTTGCGGAAGACGAATCGCTCATCCGTCTCGACATCGTCGAGATTCTGCGCGACAACGGATTCGATGTCGTCGGTGAGGCCGGCGACGGTGAGACCGCCGTCGCCCTCGCGACCGAGCTGCGTCCGGATCTGGTGATCATGGACGTGAAGATGCCGCAGATGGATGGCATCACCGCCGCCGAGAAGCTGAGCAAGAACCACGTCGCCCCCGTGGTGCTGCTGACGGCGTTCAGCCAGAAGGAGCTCGTCGAGCGCGCCAGCGAGGCGGGTGCCCTCGCTTACGTCGTGAAGCCGTTCACGCCCAACGACCTGCTGCCCGCCATCGAGATCGCCCTGGCGCGCTACGAGCAGATCATCACGCTCGAGGCCGAGGTCGCCGACATGGTCGAGCGCTTCGAGACTCGCAAGCTCGTGGACCGCGCGAAGGGCCTGCTGAACGAGAAGATGGGCCTCTCCGAGCCCGAGGCGTTCCGCTGGATCCAGAAGGCGTCGATGGATCGTCGTCTCACCATGCAGGACGTGGCCAAGGCCATCATCGACCAGCTCGCGCCCAAGAAGGGCTGACCCCGACATCACGAAGGCCGCCCCCTCGGGGCGGCCTTCGTCGTCTTCGGTATCAGCGCGCGTCGCGCAGCATGTTGGTGATACGCAGGGTGGAGTTGCGTCGACCCCGATCGTCCGTGATGGCGATCTCGTGCACCGCGAGGGAACGACTGACGTGCACCGGCGTGCACACGCCCGTGACGAACCCCTCCGTGATGGATGCGGTGTGTGTGGCGTTGATGTCGATGCCGACGGCATAGCGGCCCGGTCCTGCCAGCAGGGTCGCATGCATCGAACCGAGCGATTCGCCCAGCACCACGTACGCACCGCCGTGCATCAACCCGAGCGGCTGCGTGTTGCCCAGCACCGGCATCGTGGCCACGACACGCTCGGCGGTGAACTCGACGAGCTCGATACCCATCTTCTCGGCGAGGGCTCCGAGACCCCGCCCGCGCGCCCATTCCAGGGGGCTGTTCTCGATCTCCGCGGCGCCTTCGCTCATGCTCTCCTCGCTCCATGTCGGTACCCCTCATTAGGCTGGAGGGGTGACGGACTCCGCAAAGCCTACCCTCCTGGTCGTCGACGGCCACTCGCTCGCTTTCCGCGCGTTCTTCGCGCTGCCAGTCGAGAACT
Organism: Microbacterium sp. ZW T5_56; assembly: GCF_044987425.1. Classification (NCBI taxonomy): domain Bacteria; kingdom Bacillati; phylum Actinomycetota; class Actinomycetes; order Micrococcales; family Microbacteriaceae; genus Microbacterium; species Microbacterium sp. ZW T5_56. The sequence continues at coordinate 24,316 of NZ_JBJDRI010000023.1, forward strand.
TCACCACGAAAGACGGGCAGCACACCAACGCCGTCTACGGCTTCCTCTCCATGCTGGTGAACCTCATCAAGGCCGAGCAGCCGAGCCACATGGCCGTTGCGTTCGACCTGTCACGGCAATCGTTCCGCACGCGGGAGTATGCGGAGTACAAGGGCACCAGAGCGGAGACGCCGAAGGAGTTCTCGGGTCAGATCCCGCTCATCCAGGAAGCGCTGGATGCGATGGGCATCACGGTGATCACCAAGGAGGACTTCGAGGCCGATGACATCCTCGCGACTCTCTCGGTGCAGGGCCGCGAGCAGGGCTACGAGGTTCTCGTGGTCTCCGGCGACCGTGACTCCATCCAGCTCGTGAACGACGACGTCACGCTGCTGTACCCCTCCGTCCAGGGCGTGTCGCAGCTCAAGCGCTACGACCCGGTCACGGTAGTGGAGCGCTACGGCGTGCCACCCGAGCAGTATCCCGACATCGCCGCGCTGGTCGGTGAGACCAGCGACAACCTGCCGGGTGTGCCGAAGGTGGGCGAGAAGACGGCGGTCAAGTGGCTCACACAGTTCGGTTCGCTGGACGCGCTGCTGGAACGGGCGGATGAGATCACGGGCGTCGTCGGCGGCAACCTGCGCGATCACCTGGATGATGTCCGCCGCAATCGCAGGCTGAACCGCCTTGTCACGGATGTCGAGCTGCCCGTGGGCCCCGGAGATCTCGTGGTTCGCCCGCTCGACGGTCCGGCCGTGCGTGATGTGTTCGGCCGGCTCGAGTTTCGAACGCTCCTTCCGCGCGTCTTCGAAGCCGCCGGCGGAGACGCGGGTGATGTCGAGACCCACACCGCGGTCGACGTTCCCGCAGCTCGCGAAGTCAGTGTGGCCGAGGCCGTTGCCTGGGTTCGTGCTCGGGAAGACGCGCCGGTCGCGCTCACGATCACGGTGAACGGTTTGGCGCCGCTGCGGGTGGGCGTCGCAGATGCCAGTGAGTCCGTCGAGTTCGACTGGACGGACGATACCGATCTGGCCGCGTGGCTCGCCTCACCCGCGGAGAAGGTGCTGCACGATGCGAAGCCGCAGCTGAAGGCCGTTCGAGCCCTCGGCGGAGATGTCGCCGGCATCGTGTTCGACACCAATCTCGCCGGGTGGCTGGTGCGTCCGAGCTATCCCGACAAGTCGCTCGCGGATCTGGTGGAGCGCTACCTGGGGGAGAAGCTGCCGGAGGCAGACCCGCGCCAGCTCGTGCCGGAGACGGAGGGGGCCACCCCGGGACAGCTGTCCTGGTTCACCCTGCGCACCGCAGAGGCCATCCGCGAGCAGATGCCGGAGGGCATCGTCACAGTGCTCCAGGACATCGAGCTGCCCACTCTCGCCGCGCTGGCGGACATGGAGCTCTCCGGCGTCCAGGTCTCCCACGACAAGCTCTCCACGTTCTCGTCCGAGCTCGCGTCGCGGGCGGATGTGATCGCGCAGGATGCGTATGCCGCCATCGGGCGCGAGGTGAACCTCGGCTCGCCGAAGCAGCTGCAGGAGGTGCTGTTCGAGGAGCTCGAGCTGCCGAAGACCCGCAAGACGAAGACCGGCTATTCGACCGATGCCGCCTCGCTCGCCGACCTGCAGGAGAAGGCACCGCATCCGTTCCTCGAACTGCTGTCGCAGCACCGCGAGGCGACGAAGCTGCGACAGATCATCGAGTCGCTGGACGTGGCGATCAAGCCCGATCACCGCGTGCACACCACCTACGTCCAGACCGGGAGCCAGACGGGTCGGCTCTCGAGCACGGATCCCAACCTGCAGAACATCCCGGTGCGCACGGAGGAGAGTCGTCGCATCCGCGCCGCGTTCGAGGTGGGTACCGAGTACGAGACGCTCCTGACGGCGGACTACTCGCAGATCGAGATGCGCATCATGGCGCACCTGTCGGCTGATCCGGGGCTCATCGAGGCCTTCAACACTGGCGAGGACCTGCACCGTTACGTGGGCGCCCATGTCTTCGGTGTCGAGCCGGCCGATGTGACGAGCGCCATGCGCTCCAAGGTCAAGGCGATGTCGTACGGCCTGGTCTACGGTCTCTCGGCGTTCGGCCTGTCGAAGCAGCTTCGTATCGAGCAGTCGGAGGCGAAGCAGCTCATGCTGGACTACTTCGCTCGCTTCGGCGCGGTGCGCGACTACCTGCGCGAGTCGGTCGGCAAGGCGAAGGTCGATGGCTACACGGAGACGATCTTCGGTCGCCGGCGTCCGTTCCCCGACCTGTCGAGCCCTAATCGTGTGCTGCGCGAGAACGCAGAACGTGCAGCGTTGAATGCCCCGATCCAGGGCAGTGCGGCCGACATCATGAAGATCGCGCTGTTCCACATTCATCAGGACCTGCGTGCAGCGGATCTGCGTTCGCGCGTGCTCCTGCAGATCCACGACGAACTCGTGGTCGAGGTCGCTGCCGGCGAGTGGGACGCCACGGAGGCCATCGTCCGCGCGCGGATGGGAGATGCAGCGGAGCTGTCCGTGCCCCTTGATGTGCAGGTGGGCCGCGGCGCCAACTGGGACGAGGCCGCGCATTGAACTCGTCGCGTCGGGCTGAGCTGGTTGCGGTGGGTTGTGCCGGCTCGCGACGGGTCGCGCCGGCTCGTGTGGTTGTGCCGGCTCGCCGAGGGTTGTGTGAGGAGCTGAGGCGGGATCGGGTGGTCTCGTCCTAAACTGAACGGATGACTGACCCCCGAAACCCCACGCCCATCGATGGCGTAGCCGAGGCCTGGGTAGACACAGTCGCCGATCTGTACCCTTCGATCGCGACTTACATCGGCCGGACCGAGCACAACGCCCGTCTGGACGACCTCAGCCTGGCCGGACACGAGCGCGCTGCGGAGGCGACCCGCGCCGCACGCGATGCCCTCGCCGCACTCGAGCCTGTCGACACGATCGACCAGGTCACCCGGACCGATCTGCTCAGCTCACTGGACCTGGACCTGGAGATCCGTGACGCCGGCTGGCACCTGCGTGATGTGAACGTCATCGCCTCGCCGGTCCAGGGCGTTCGTGAGGTGTTCGATCTCATGTCCACCGACAGTGTCGAGGACTGGTCGGTGATCTCCACTCGTCTCGCCGCTGTGGCCGATGCGCTCAGCGGCTACGAGGAGACGCTTCGCGAAGGTCTGCGTCAGGGCATCGTCCCCGCGCGTCGTCAGGTGATCGAGGCGATCGGACAGATCGATCGCATCCAGGCGGATTCCGGCTTCTTCGCCGAGTTCGCCGGCAACGCTCAGCCCGCCGAGGGACAGCTTCCCGCATCGCTCGCGCGCGAGATCGCCGACAACGCGAATGCGGCGCGCGTCGCCTACCAGGATCTCGGCCAGTTCTTCTCCCGTGACCTGCTGGCGGGCGCGAGCGAGCAGGACGCCGTGGGCCGCGACCTCTACGCCCTGATGTCGCGCTCGTTCCTCGGCGCCACGATCGATCTCGACGAGACTTACGAGTGGGGCCGTGAAGAACTCGCCCGCATGGTGGCCGAGCAGACCGCCATCGCGAACGAGATCCTGCCGGGTGCATCGGTGGAGGAGGCTGTGGCCTTCCTCGAGCAGGACGAGTCACTGAAGCTGCACGGCACGGAGGCGCTCCAGGAGTGGATGCAGCGCACGAGCGACCAGGCGGTCGCCGAGCTCGGTCGCACGCACTTCGACATCCCGGAGGAGATCCGCAAGCTCGAGTGCATGATCGCCCCGACCCAGGAGGGCGGGATATACTACACCGGTCCCACTGATGACTTCTCGCGTCCGGGTCGGATGTGGTGGTCGGTGCCCGAGGGCGTCACCACCTTCGACACGTGGCGTGAACTCACCACCGTCTATCACGAGGGCGTTCCCGGGCACCACCTGCAGATCGCGCAGGCTACGTACAACCGTGCCGAGCTCAACTCCTGGCGTCGCCTGCTGGCCGGAACGTCTGGTCACGCGGAGGGCTGGGCTCTCTATGCCGAGCGTCTCATGGAGCAGCTCGGCTACCTCAACGCGCCGGCGGATCGCCTCGGCATGCTGGATGGCCAGCGGATGCGCGCCGCGCGTGTGGTGCTGGACATCGGAGTTCACCTCGGCAAGCCGCGCCTGGACGGCACCGGCACCTGGGACGCGGACTACGCGCTGGACTTCATGCGCGCCAACGTCAACATGCCCGACGAGTTCGTCAAGTTCGAGGTGAACCGCTACCTCGGCTGGCCGGGCCAGGCACCGTCCTACAAGGTGGGCCAGCGCATCTGGGAGCAGGTGCGTGACGAGGCCGCGGCACGTGCCGGCGATGCGTTCTCCATCAAGGAGTTCCACCGCACCGCGCTCAACATGGGTGGCGTCGGTCTCGACACCCTGCGAACGGCGATTCTCGGTTCCTGACTCTGGTCGGGTGAAGCGGGCGGGATCTGCGGATCCCGCCCGCTTCGTCATTCGGGGAATGCAGCGGGCGCGACAGCGTTGTATTCACGTGGATGAAAGGAGCCCCCGTGGCTGACATCGAACTCGGTCTGGACACCTTCGGCGACATCAGCCGGGATCTGGACGGCACCCTGCTCTCCGATGCGCAGACGCTGCGCAATGTGGTGGCGCAGGCGGACCTTGCCGACAAGGTCGGTGTCGACTTCTTCGGCGTGGGGGAGCACCACCGAAAGGAGTTCGCCGTCTCGGCGCCGGAGATCGTACTGGCGACGATTGCCGGACGAACGGAGCGGATCAAGCTCGGAACCGCGGTGACGGTGCTGAGCTCCGACGATCCGGTGCGGGTTTACGAGCGCTTCGCCACACTGGATGCACTCTCGAATGGTCGCAGCGAAGTCATCCTGGGTCGGGGGAGCTTCATCGAGTCGTTCCCGCTGTTCGGCTTCGACCTCGCCGACTACGAGACGCTCTTCGAGGAGAAGCTGGAGTTGTTCTCGCGGCTGCGCGCGGAGAAGCCTGTGTCGTGGAATGGCCGCACGCGTGCGGAGCTGGTGAACGCGGACGTGTTCCCGAAGACGACGAACGGCGTTCGCGCGTGGGTCGGTGTCGGCGGCTCTCCGGAATCCGTTGTGCGAACCGCGCGATACGGATACGGTCTGATGCTCGCGATCATCGGAGGAGCGCCCGAGCGCTTCCGTCCGCTGGTCGATCTGTTCCATCACGCGGTCACCGAGTTCGGCCACGCCCCGCTGCCGGTGGGCGTGCACTCGCCGGGTCATGTGGCGGCTACCGACGCGGAGGCTCAGGAGCAGACCTACGAGGGACTCGAGGCGATGAACAACACGATCGGTGCCGAGCGCGGATGGCCGCCGTACTCGCGCGAGCGGTTCCTGCAGGAGGTGGGCCCGGACGGGTTCCAGTACATCGGCTCGCCCGACACGGTGGCGCGCAAGATCGCGCACACCATCTCAGTTCTTGGTGCGCAGCGCTTCGACATGAAGTTCGCCTCCGGAACGACGCCGCACGAGCACCTGATGACCAGCATCGAGCTGTATGGCACCGAGGTCATCCCGCGTGTGCGTGCGCTGCTCGCGGACTGAGTAGCGCAACGTCATACGGGCGCCCGCAGCTTCATCCGCGCTGCGGGCGCCCGATACGATGAGCGAATGACCTCAGCCCCCCACGAGGACGACGTTGCGACGCGTCTCGATCGGCTTCCGTTCACCCCTAAGCTCGGTCGAGTCCTCACTGGATCCGGTCTCGGATGGGCGCTCGACGCCATGGATGTGGGGCTGATCTCCTTCATCATCGCCGCGCTCGGCGTGCAGTGGCAGCTCGGCAAGGAGGAGCTGGGACTGATCAGCTCGGTCGGTTTCGTCGGCATGGCCGTGGGCGCGAGCCTCGGAGGCCTCCTGGCCGACAAGTTCGGCCGACGACAGGTGTTCGCGGTCACGCTCCTCGTCTACGGACTTGCGACCGGAGCCAGCGCTCTCGTCGGCGGACTGGCGCTGCTTCTCGTGCTGCGCTTCATCGTGGGCCTCGGACTCGGCTCCGAACTCCCCGTCGCCTCCACGTACGTCAGCGAGTTCGCCCCTGCCCGCATTCGCGGGCGAGTGGTGGTCTTCCTGGAGGCATTCTGGGCCGTCGGCTGGCTTGCTGCGGCCGTGATCGGCGTGTTCGTGGTACCGAGCTCGCCCGATGGCTGGCGGTGGGCGTTCGCCCTGGGCGCGATCCCCGCGGCCTACGCGCTGATCGTCCGCTGGGGTCTGCCGGAATCCGCGCGCTGGTTGGAATCGCGCGGTCGGCACGCGGAGGCCGATCTGATCGTTCGCCAGTTCGAAGTCTCCGCGAAGGGTCGGACGGTTCCCGTCGCGGCACTTCCGGCTCCCGCGAAGCCGCGCGAGAGCATCCGCGGCCGCCTGCGCGCGCTGTTCGCCCCGGAGTTCCGCGGTCGTACGCTGTCACTCTGGATCGTCTGGTTCTGCGTCAACTTCTCGTACTACGGGGCCTTCATCTGGATTCCGTCACTGCTGGTGGCGCAGGGATACACGCTCGTGAAGTCGTTCGAGTTCACGCTCATCATCACCCTCGCGCAGCTCCCCGGTTATGCGGTCGCCGCGTGGCTGATCGAGGTGTGGGGCCGGCGGATCACGCTGTCGGTGTTCCTGGTCGGCTCAGCCGTCTCCGCGGTGCTGTACGGCACGGCCGGCGACCCGACCGGAATCATCATCGCCGGCATGCTGCTGTCGTTCTTCAACCTCGGCGCCTGGGGCGCGCTGTATGCGGTGTCGCCCGAGACATATCCGACGTCGTTGCGCGCCACCGGCTCCGGCTGGGCTGCGGGAGTCGGACGAATCGCGTCGATCGTGGCGCCCCTGGTGGTGCCGTGGGTGCTGGGCTGGGGGAGCGTGCCGATCCTGTTCGTCGTGTTCGCGGTGTTCTTCGCGATCGCGGCTCTCGCGGCGTGGGGGCTCAGCGACCTCCGTGGGCGCGCTCTCGACAACCGCTGACGGTCGTAGGCTGGTCGGGTGACTCAGATCCGCTTCGTGGCCATCGGCGATTCCTTCACGGAAGGCGTCGGTGATGAAGACACGAACGGTGTTCCGCGCGGGTGGGCAGATCTCGTGGCACGAGGCTGGGCGCGCTCGCGCGCTGCCGACATCGAATACGCCAACCTCGCCATTCGGGGAAAGCTGGCGTGGACGGTTGTGGAGGAGCAGCTCGAACCCGCCCTCGCGCTGAAGCCCACTCACCTGTCGTTCAACGGCGGCGGAAACGACATGCTCCGCCCCGCAACCGACGTGGAGCACATCGCCGATGCGTTCTCGCGCGTGCTGCGTCGATGCGATGAGGAGGGTGTCCGCCTCATCATCCTCTCCGGCGCGAACCCCTCCGCAGGGCTCCCGCTCTCATCACTGATTCAGCGACGCGGAGATCTCCTGTCCGACGCCGTGATCTCGCGTATCGCTCACCGACCCGATGTCGTCCGCGCGCTGAACTGGCCGGATCGTGAGCTCTCTCAGCCGGGCTACTGGTCTCAGGATCGGCTGCACATGAATGCCCGAGGCCACCATCGCGTCGCGGCGCGGGTGCTGCGCGCACTCGGCGAGCAGATTCCAGGCGGGTGGTGGTCGCTTCCTGTCGAAGACACCGCGCCCGCGCTCCGCAACGCCTCCTACTACCGCGAGCACGTGCTGCCGTGGGTGAAGCGACGCCTCACCCGCACCAGTTCCGGGGATGGCCGCGCACCGAAGTTCGGTGACTGGATCACGGTGAGTCCGTCCGCCTGACGGTATCGCCTCGGCGGAGATGACAAAGCGCCGGGCGGGAGGCGCCTCTCCTCCCACCCGGCGCCGCTCGCCTGTGTCTCAGCTGCCCTGGGGGCGGAACACGGCGACGAAGATGTTGAGGACGGTAAGCGCCATGAGGACGGGGAGCACCCACCCGGCGAGCTTCGTCTTCTTGCGGTTCATCAGCGCGATCGCCACGATGGCCAGCAGAATCACGACCTTGATCGCGAGCCAGATGTGGAAGTCCGCCCCCGGCCCCCACTTCATCTCGACGATGCCGACCATGATCAGACCGGTGGCGAGCATGGTCCAGGCACCGTGCATGATAGCCGGGAGGATCGTCGTCTCACCGGTCTTCATCTTCTTCATCTGCACGAGCATGCCGCCGAGGAGACTGGCGACGCCGATGATATGCAGCGCCAGCAGAATGTTCATGAGGATGTCCATGTCTGCAGTTTAACCGACACTGTGTCGGGAAAACAGTCGACTCAGGATTCGGCGGCGATGCCGATGCCGTCGAGCACCATCCGCGTCGCCATCTCCGTGACCTCGTCTGCGGGTCGTCCCGCCGTGGCGAGTTTCATCGCGCTTCCGAGTAGGCCGTGAATGAGCGGGGCGGCTGTGCGGGCCTGCCGGCCGACGAGCGTGCGCAGGATTGCCCCGAGTGGATCATCCAGCGCTGTGTGCAGGGCGACGATGTCTGCCTGAGACTTGGGGGAGAGGGACACACCACGCAGCACCGTGGCGAGGTCGTGCTTCCCGTCGGCAGCGAGGCGGATGGTCGCCGCGATGTACGCGCGTAGCTGTTCGCGGCCGGGTGAGGCTACGGCCACCGACTCCGCGAGCTCCTTCGTCCACAGTTCGAATGCCTCACGAGCGAGGGCGACCAGCAGGTCGTCTTTCGACGGGAAGTACTCGTAGAACGTCGATCGCGCGAGGCCGCCGCGGGATGTGACCGCGCTCGGCGTCACAGCATCGATTCCGTCGCTCAGCAGCAGCTCTTCGGCCGCGGCAAGCAACGCCGCGTGTTGCGCGGTGCGATGCTCGGCGACGGTCGCGGCGGATATCTTTGGCATAGATCGATTATGCCCGCGCCCGTAATTGCGCGGCTATCGTCCTGCTCCCGCGCGTGGCGCGGGAGCAGGACTGATACTCAGTCGCGACGATGACGCGGCTTACGATCGCCGTAACCGCGGTCACCACGGTCGTCACTTCGATCGCTGTTGCCGCTCCGGCTGCCGTCACGATCGTCGCGACGGTAGCCGCCGCGACGGTCATCCCCGTCGTCGTTGCGTCGACGTCCGGGAGCGCCGCGATCCGGCTTGATCTCGATGAGCCGACCGGAGATGCGGGTGTCGCGCAGCTTGTCGAGCACGTCGGAGGAGAGGTTCGCCGGCAGCTGGACGATGGAGAAGTCGGGGCGGATGTTGATCGCACCGAAGTCGTCACGGCGCAGGCCGCCCTCGTTCGCGAGCGCGCCGACGATCTGGCGAGGCTCGACGTGGTGGCGTCGTCCGACCTCGATGCGGTACGACGCGAAGTCGCCGGCGTCGCGGGAGCGACGCGGTTCGCGGGTCCCGCGGTCGCCGCTCTCGCGCGGAGTGCGCTGCTTGCCGCGCTCCAGCGTGGCAAGCTCATCCTGGAACGCACGGTCCTCGTTCTCATCCAGCAGCAGGGGCGTCTCACCCTGCGCCACGATGGCGAGAGCCGCGGCCACGTCCACCTCGGGGACGTCGTGGTTGCGGACGTAGTGCGCGATGATGTCGCGGAAGCGCTCGACACGACCGGCGTCTTCGAGCGCGGCGGTGATCGAGTCATCGAAGCGCTCCAGGCGCGTCGAGTTGATCTCCGCGAGGCCAGGCAGCTGCATCTGGGCGGGTGCCTGACGCGTGGCACGCTCGATGTGTGCCAGGAGGTAGCGCTCGCGCGGCGTCACGAAGCTGATCGCGTCACCTGAGCGACCTGCGCGGCCCGTGCGACCGATGCGGTGCACGTACGACTCGGTGTCGGTGGGAATGTCGTAGTTGATGACGTGGCTGATGCGCTCTACGTCCAGACCACGGGCGGCGACGTCGGTGGCCACGAGGATGTCGAGCTTGCCCGACTTCAGCTGGTTGACCGTCTTCTCACGCTGGATCTGGGTGACGTCACCGCTGATCGCGGCGGCCCGGTAGCCACGGGCACGCAGCTTCTCGGCGAGGCCCTCGGTCTCGCTCTTGGTGCGGACGAAGATGATCATCGCGTCGAAGTTCTCGATCTCGAGGATGCGCGTGAGGGCGTCCACCTTGCGCTGCCACGAGGTGATCAGGTAGCGCTGCGTGATGTTCGTGTTCGTGGTCGTCTTGCCGGCGATCGTGATCTCACGCGGCTCGTTCAGGTACTTCTGCGACATCCGGCGGATCTGCGGCGGCATCGTCGCGGAGAACAGCGCGACCTGCTTGGTGTCGGGGGTGTCGGCGAGGATCGTCTCGACGTCCTCGGCAAAGCCCATCTTGAGCATCTCGTCGGCCTCGTCGAGCACGAGGTAGCGCAGCTCCGACAGGTCCAGGGTCCCCTTGGCGAGGTGGTCCATGACGCGACCGGGGGTACCGACGACCACCTGCACGCCGCGGCGGAGGGCGGAGAGCTGAACGCCGTAGCCCTGACCGCCGTAGACGGCGAGAACGTGGACGCCCTTCATGCGCGCCGCGTAGCTCTCGAACGCCTCGGCCACCTGCAGCGCCAACTCGCGCGTGGGAGCCAGCACGAGGATCTGCGGCGTCTTCTGGGCCGGGTCGAGGTTCTGGAGGGCCGGGAGCGCGAAGGCGGCGGTCTTGCCCGTGCCGGTCTGGGCCATGCCGACGACGTCGTGGCCCTCCAACAGCACCGGGATGGTGGCGGCCTGGATCTGTGAGGGGCGCTCATAGCCAAGGTCGCGGATGGCATGCAGCACGGGGCCGTCGAGGCCGAGGTCGGCGAAGGTCGGAAGAATCTCGCCCTCGGTGTCGGGCGTGGATTCGGTCGTGGGGGTGTCAGACGTCACCAGCCGACTTTACCGGCTTTTCCAGGGAATTGCGGGGGAACGCGGATGGGCCGTCGCCCGCGGGTGCGTGACGACGGCCCATCCGATGTCTTTCAGGCGTCCAGGACCTCCGCGAGGAGTACCCGTCGACCCTGCTCGGCGGAGAGAACCGCGGCTTCCACCATCGCCAAGCTCACGATGTTCGCGTGCACCTCGGTGTCCGGGGTGCGTCCGGTGCGCACGGCATCGACGAAGTCCGCGAGCGCACCGGCGATCTCCTCGCCCTCGGCGCCTGAGACCGGGGCGGGTTCGGTGGGACCGGTCAGCTCGGGCTCGCCCTCGCCATCCCATGTCGCCGTGCCGTGCTGTCCGCTGACGAACCAGGAGCCGTTCCAGGTGGTCTCCTCGCCGGGCGCACACCAGCTGCCGTCATAGGTGTAGGTGCTGCCATCCGCGAACTCGAACACGACGACGGCGTTGCCTCCGTGCGCGAACCAGCTCCACGGCGGGTTCGACTCGACGCAGAACACGGAGACCGGATCGCGGCCGGTGAGGTATCGCACCGCATCGAACGCGTGGATGGCCATGTCCACGAGCAGGACGTGCCGCATCTCCTCGCGGAACCCGCCGAAGTGCGGAGCCTTGAAGAAGCGTGTGGACACTGCCCCGATCGGGCCCAGCGTGCGGATCTGTTCGCGGAATCGCGTCAGCGCCCGGTAATACCGCCGGGACTGACTGGTCATCAGCAGCCGACCCGTCTGCTTGGCCACTCGCGCCTGCTCGCGCGCATCGGCCACCGTCGGCGCGATTGGCTTCTCGCACAGCACGGGCAGCCCGGCTCGAAGCGCCGTGATGTTGACCGCGGAGTGTGCGACCGGCACCGTGACGTCGACCACGGCGTCCGGTGAGGTCCGCTCAATCGCCTCCTCCAGCGAGTCCGTGATCAGGGTGTTCGCGATGCCGTGATCTGCTGCCGCCTGCTCGGCGGCCGCGGTGTTGAGATCAACCAGGGCCACCAGCTCCACGTCCGCGTTCTCGGCGATCGTGCGCAGCCACGCGCGTCCCATCGCACCGGCACCGACCTGGATCACCCGGAGAGGTTGAGCACTCATCGTGTCATCGCTCCGCGGTAGCCCTGTCCGTTCCAGAAGTCCTCGCTCTCGTACCGCAGCAGCACGGGGATCTCGCGCTCGGGGCGGAGCGTCTGGGCCCACTGCACTCCGTTCGCGATCACCCGCCGCACGTGCTCGTGGAAGTACACGGGGTAGTCCTGGTCGCCCGGGGAGAAGTAGAAGATCTTCCCGTGGCCGCGTCGATAGGTCATTCCACTCCGGAAGACCTCTCCGCCCGAGAACGTGGACAGGAACACCAGCTCGTCCGGCGCCGGCACATCGAAGAACTCGCCGTACATCTCCTGCTCCGGGATGATGAACGGGTGCGGCACGCCCTGCGCGATCGGGTGGGTCGGATCGACGGTCCACACGATCTCGCGATCGTGCTTGGAGCGCCACCGCAGCGTGCAGGTGGTCCCCATCAGCTTCTGGAAGATCTTCGACCAGTGACCGGAGTGGAGGACCACGAGCCCCATGCCCTCCAGCACGTGGCGGTGCACGCGGTCCACCACCTCGTCAGCGACCTCGGAGTGAGCGGCGTGACCCCACCAGACCAGCACGTCCGTTCCGGCCAGGACTTCTTCCGTGAGGCCGTGCTCGGGGTCATCGAGGGTGACCGTGGTGACCGTGGCCGCGTCGCGGAGGTTCTCGCGGATGCCGTCGGCGACGGCGCCGTGTATCCCGTCGGGGTAGCGCTCGGCCACCTCCGGCTCGAGCTGTTCGTGACGGTTCTCTCCCCAGACGAGGACGCGGACGGGGCGGTTGTTGTCAGTCATGACGGGTGTTTTCTCTTTCACTTCACGGCACCGCCGGCGGCACCGGCGGCGACGAACTTCTGGGCGAGGACGAGGAGCAGGATGGCGGGGATGGAAGACAGGACGGCTGTCGCCATGACGGCACCCCAGTTGGCCACCTGCGTTCCGAGATAGGTGTAAATGCCGAGTGTGACCGGACGCACCTCCTCCGTCGTGGTCAGCGTGAGGGCGAACAGGAAATCACTCCACGAGAACAGGAAGGAGAACAGCGCCGCGGTGATCACGCCATTGCGGGCTACGGGCAGCACGATCGAGACGAATGCGCGCCACAGACCGGCGCCGTCTACGCGAGCCGCCTCCACGATCGATGTGGGGACCGCGGCCATCGCGGTGCGCAGGATGAGGATCGCGAAGGGGATCGCGGTGGTGGAATCGGCCAGGATCAGCCCGACGATGGAGTTCAGCATTCCGAGATCGTTGTACGCGGTGTAGAGCGCGTTGGCGATCACGATGTGCGGGATCATCTGCGAGACCAAGATCGCCAGCAGGACGCCATCCACCCAGCGCCCGCGGAACTGCGCGAGCGCGTAGGCCGCGGGGGCCGCGATCGCGAGACTCACGACCACCACTCCGAGTGAGATGACCAGGCTGGTGAGCAGGTTCACGCCCTGGTCACGAATGGCGATGGCGTAACCGTCGAGGCTCGGCTGGGTGGGGAAGAACTCGCTGTTGAGCGTGTTGCCGGACGGCTGGAACGACATGTTGATCATCCAGTAGACCGGGAACAGCATGACGGCGAGGATCACGACGCCGATGGCGGTGTAGATCCACGAGCGCGCGGATCGAGGCGCGCGGGTGCGACGACGCGCTGGCAGCACCACGCGGGACGTGGCGGCGGACATCACGGACATGACGACGCTCCTTACTCGTCCACCGGGCGACGCGAGGCCCGGAGGTAGATGACGGCGAAGACGAGCGAGATGACGATCAGGATGTTGCTGAACGCCGCTCCCACACCGAAATCGAAGTTGACGAACGTCTCCTGGTACGAGCGCACCGCGATGGTCTGGGTGGCGTTCGCCGGTCCGCCGTTGGTGAGACCGAGGATGATGTCCAGCACCTTGATGGTGTAGACGACCCCGAGCACCAGAACGACGCTCAGCACAGGGCGGAGGTTCGGCAGGGTGATGTGCCAGAAGGCCTTCCACTTCGTGGCGCCGTCCAGGGCGGCCGCTTCGTACAGCTCCTCGGGGATGTCCTGGAGCCCTCCGTAGAGGATCGTGACGTTGAACGGGATCCCGATCCAGATGTTGACCATGATCACGGCGATCAGAGCGAAGTGGGTGCTCGTCAGCCAGGGCACAGCTTCCAGCCCCACAGCAGAGAGTGCCTGGTTGAGGACTCCGCTGTCCTTGTCGAGGATCGATCGCCAGACGGCACTGGAGACGATCAGGGGGAGCAGCCACGGCAGCAGGAGCAGTGATCGCAGCAGCCCCGACAACGGGAAGCGGCGCTTGAAAAACGTCGCCAGCGCGAGTCCGATGATCAGCTGCCCGACGATGGATCCGGCCGTGAACAGCAGGGTGTTCCAGAGTGCCGGCCCGAAGAGCTGGCTCGACATCGCGGTCACATAGTTCGTGACGCCGACCCACGGAGCCTCGCCGGTGAAGAACGTCTTCTGGGTGTAGTCCTGGAAGCTCATCGTGATGTTCTTGATGACCGGATAACCGAAGAACAGCACGAGGTACAGCACCGCCGGAGCGATGAACAGCAGTTGCGCGAGGCGTTCACCCCGCAGTGCGCCGCGCTGGCGCGTTCGCACTGCGGGCAGTGTTGTGCTCGTCATCGGACGCTCAACCAGCCGCGGCCTGCGCGAAGGCGTCCTCGGCACTCGCCTGTCCGGTGAGGGCGAGCTGGATCGCGGTGTAGATCTGCGTTGCGGCCTCGGGCCACTCCTCACCCAGCTTGCCGGTACGAGAGCGGGCGTTTTCGACCTGGGTGGCGAAGGCCGTCATCGTCGGCATCTCGGCGACGTAGTCCGCGGCAAGACTCGTGCGCACGGGCACCGTGAAGCGCTGGGTACCGAGCTTCAGCTCCGTGTCGTCGGTGGTGAGGCATTCGACCAGCTTCGCCGCGTTCGCCTGCTTCGCCTTGTCTCCGGTCTGCGGGATGGTCCAGAGCTCGCCACCGAGCGGGGCGATCGGCGTCTGGCCGGCGGTGTTGACTGGCACCTGCACGCTGCCCCACTCCAGATCGCTCTCCGCATCCAGCGACGGGATCTGCCAGGGGCCGTTGACCATCATCGCGGCCTTGCCCGCCACGAACTGGTCTTTCACGTCCCCCTGCGACCAGTTGATGACGCTGTCGGAGGCCGAACCGGCATCCACCAGGTCCACCCAGAGTTGAAGGGCCTCGGCCACCTCGGGCGAAGTGAGGTCCGTCTCATCTCCGCCATTGGTCCACATGAAGGGAAGGAACTGCCACGATCCCTCATAGGTCGCGATGGCCGAGAACGCGACACCGTACTGGTCGCCGGACGTGAGGGCGGCGGCTGCCGTCTTCAGCTCTTCCCAGGTGGTGGGAGGAGTGATGCCCTTCTCGTCGAGCAACTTCTTGTTGTAGAAGAGGCCGAGGGTGTTCGCCGTGGGCGCCAGTCCGTAGAGCTCGCCCTCGTAGGTTCCGGCATCGACCATGCCCTGAGCGGAACCCGCAGCGTCCAGCCCCAGATCGCTGAAGGGTGTGAGACCACCGGTGGCCGCGATCTGCTGTACGTCGGGGTTGTCGAGCATCAGCACGTCGGGCAGGGTCTTGCTGGACGCCTGCTGCAGCACCTTCTGAATCAGGTCCTTGCCCGGCACCGTGGTGCGCTTGACCGTGATGTCGAGGGAGGCGGCGCACTCGTCGATGACGTCGCCGATCATCGTCTTGTCCGGCTCGTTGTTGTAGTAGTCCATCACCGTGATGGTGTCGGCGTCTCCGCCGCTGCTGGACGTGCCGCCGCTACAGCTCGCCAGGGCGAGCGGGAAGGCGAGAATCGCGGCGGATGCGATTGCTGTGGACTTCTTCATCACGGGCTCCTTTGCCGATATGGATGGTGCGGTAAACCGGTTAACTCCGATCACTGGTAACGAGTGTGGCGATTTGCTCCGACAAAGTCAACCCCCCAGTTAATCGCTTAAACGCCGTCGGCAGAAGTAGGGCATGATGGGGGAGCGGCCCACCCGACCGCACATGTAGGCAGGAGAGATCCATGGCGACCAACGCGGTGACCATGCGTGACGTCGCACGCCTGGCCGGAGTGTCGGTCGCAACCGTGTCCTTCGTCATCAACGGCTCCAAGCCCGTGACCGAGGAGACACGTCAACGGGTGGAGCGCGCGATGGCCGAAGCCGGGTATCGCCGCAACGTCATCGCGCGGGCTCTTGCCTCCAAGCGCACACGAGTGATCGGACTGCTCTACCCGACGGCGCAGCGCGCGGTTCAAGGATCCGCCTTCCAGTTCTTCACCAGTGCGGCTGCCCAGGCGCAGGTGCAGGGATACACGCTCGTCGTGTCGCCCACGGTGGGTTCAGATGCCGAGCTCGGTGAGCTGACCGGGGCCGGTCTCATCGAGGGACTGGTGGTGATGGAGGTCCACGCGGATGACGCGCGCGTGGCGTACCTGCGGGCGCAGGGCGTGCCGTTCGCTCTCGTCGGACGCACAGCCGACGTCACGGGAATCGCGTATGTCGATATCGACTTCGACGAGACGGTTACTGATGCCCTCGCCCGACTGCAGGCGCTCGGGCATCGGGACGTGCTGCTGCTGGACACCGTGACCGATCCCGAGGATGTCGGCGGCTACGCCCCACCGCTCCGAGTGCGAAGCGCGTTCGGGAGGATCGGTGCGGAACGGGGGATGCGCACCGCGGCGTTCGGCGCGGCCCGCACCGCGGACGCTGGGTTCGCTGCGGCCGGGCGACTGGTGGCGCAGCACCCCCGGGTGACCGCCGTGCTCGTGCATGACGAGCTTCTGGCGGCGGGATTCGTCGCGGGCCTGCGCGCGCTGGGTGTGCGCGTTCCTGAGGATCTCTCCGTCGGCCTGATCGACTCGACGCCGGAGATCGCCTCCATGATCGACCCCCGCCTGGATGTCTGGGCTGTCCCCGGCGAGGAGCTCGGACGTGAAGGCGTGGCGGCGTTGATCGATGTCCTCGAGCGGGGGAGCGTCGCGCCGAGCGCACAGAACCTCGTGGCGTGCCGGCATGTGGCGGGGGCCTCGCTCGCAGCTCCGCGCGTGGGCGTGCTGCACCAGCCCGGGGCTCGCTGACTCGGCGGCGCCGGGGAGTGTGGCGTGACATGGGCAAGCGGAAGTCACCGGAGCAGATCGCGGACGAGCAGCGTCGGTATGCGCTCGCGAGCGGCGCTCACACGATGGCGGAGTTCGAGATTCTCCTCGCGGATCCGAACCAGGCCGTCAGGGCAGTCGCCGCCGCAAACCCTGATGCCGACGATGCCGTGCTGGCTCGGTTTGCGCGAGATCGATTCTGGGGCGCTCGCATCGAGGTGGCCTCGCACCCGAACGCGTCGCGGAGCACTCTGCTGAGTCTGCTGGAAGCTGATCCGCGTAAGCGCGGTGCGGTTCACCATGCTGCTCGGGAGCGCCTGGAGTCCGAGGGGGTCAGGTTCGATGAGGCTGGGCTTCCCGTCGACGACTCCTGAGCGCCGGCGGAGTGCGCGATGAGCAACCGGAATTCGCCCGAGCGGGCGGCCAAAGCGCAGCGCCAGGAGCATGGCTCCTCGCCGAGGGTTGAGGATCCTCGCGCCGCCCGGATCCTCATCACGGGGATGTCGGGGACCGGCAAGAGCACCGTGCTCACGCAGCTAGCTGAACGCGGCCATCACACTGTCGACACGGATTACGACGGTTGGGTGCTCTCCGATGGGAAGTGGGACGAGGCGCGTATGGCCCGTCTGCTCGCGTCCGCTCGTGCGGTCGTCGTGTCGGGAACGGTCGAGAATCAGGGACGATTCTACGATCGCTTCGATGCTGTGGTGCTGCTGAGCGCTCCGGTGGAGGTCCTGATCGATCGGGTGATGCGCAGGTCCAACAATCCGTATGGACGATCCGCGAGCGATCAGGCCGCGATCCGTCGGCACGTCGCGGAGATCGAGCCCCTCCTTCGCGCCGGTGCTGATCTTGAACTCGATGCGCGGCTCCCGGTCGAAGCGCTCGTGGCGGTCGTCGAGGAGCTCCTCCGCAGCCCGGAAATCAGGCCGGGGTGAGCTCACCCAGAAGGGTGACGACCCGGGTGATTCTGAACCCACCGTCGTGATCACATTTCTCTGCGCACGGACACCTGAATCCGGCGGTCCAGCTCGTCCAACTCGGCAAACGTCTCGGATGCGTCCCGCACCCGATCCTTCTTTCGTCCGGTGATCTCCTCGATGAGTTTCGGCCATCGCCACTCACCTGTCGTCTGCTGCGGCGGCGACGCGTGCGATTTCGTCCAGGAACGTGCGCACGACCGGTGTTTCGTTGTCCGCTCGCCAGACGACGCCGACCTCCCACCTGACGTACTCGCCGCTCAGGTGATGCATCGTCACGCGTGCGGGCGCGATGTTCCGAGAACTCTCCGGGACGACTGCCGCTCCGACACCGGCCGCGACCAGCGCGAGCACTGTCTGCAGGTCGTCCGCCTCCTGAATAGCCTTCGACGCGGAGCCGATACGCACCAGGTATCGATTCACCTGCGCGGTGAGGCCTGGTCCGCGCGCCGGGCGCAACGCGACGCGTGGGTGCTCGTGGAGCCAATGCGCTGGATCCGAGCTCACGGGCGGAGCGTCCCATGACGGCGGGCACGCGATGACCAGCCGGTCCGATAGCACCGGTGCGGCACGGAGGTCGTCGGGTGCGGGCAGCCGCACGAATCCAACGTCGAGCTCGCCGCTGCGAACGTCCTCCACCTGCCTCGCAGAGGACATGTCCTCCAGCCGCACCGTCACGCCCGGCAGTGCCGCGCGGAACGCGGCGACTGCCCGGGGTGCGATGGCGATGCTCGACAGCCCGAATGCCACCGTCAGATGCCCTGCATCGCCGCGCGCCATCCGTCGCATCCGCTCGTCCAGCCGATCTGCGAGAGCGACCAGGGTGCGCGCATCCTCGAGGAGAGCTGAACCCGCCGAAGTCAGCGCAGCGCCCTGGCGACCCCGCCGAAACAGCGGGGCGCCAACAAGGGACTCCAGCTGCTGAATCTGCTTGGTGAATGCCGGTTGGGTGATCGACAACTCCGCTGCGGCTTCGCTGAACGTCGACCGATCGGCCGCGACGACGAGCGCCCGCAGCAATCTCAGTTCCATTCCCTCAGGCTATACAACATAAACCATCATTCAATAGACGCTATGAGTCGCGCCGCCTTGACTGGAGACATCGACGAAGAAAGGTGGCGCACATGAGCCATTCCCGATCGGACTTTCGCGTGTCCGTTGTCCAATTCGAAGCTCGGCCCTCGGATAAGTCCGCCAATGTGGCGACCGTGCGGCGCCTCGCGGCCGAAGCCGCTCGCGATGGCGCGGAACTGGTGGCCTTTCCTGAGATGTGCCTACTCGGCTATTGGCACCTGACCAAGGTGACGACGCAACGCCTGCGGGAACTCGCCGAACCCGCCGATGGTCCGCTGGTTCAGGCGCTCCGCGATCTTGCCACCGAACTCGGCGTCGGAATCGGAGCGGGCTTTCTGGAGTCGGCGGGGGAGAGCCTCTACAACTCCTATGCCGTGTGCTTTCCGGACGGCACCGTTCACGTGCATCGGAAACTGCACGCGTTCGAGCACGAGGCGATTTCCAGTGGGGATCGATACACGGTGTTCGACACGCCCTGGGGCGTGCGGATGGCGATCCTCATCTGCTGGGACAACAACCTCGTCGAGAACGTCCGCGCCGTGACGCTGATGGGTGCGAAGGTGCTCATCGCGCCGCACCAGACGGGCGGCACCAGCTCACGCAGCCCGCACGGCATGAAGGTTATCCCGTCTGAGCTCTGGCACAACCGCGCGATTGATCCCGACGCTCTTCTCGCCGCGGTGAACGGACCGTGGGGTCTGGGATGGCTGATGCGCTGGCTGCCGTCGCGCGCGCACGACAACGGGATCTTCCTGCTTTTCAGCAACGGCATCGGTCCCGACGATGATGAGATTCGCACCGGAAACGCGATGATCATCGATCCCTATGGCCGCATCGTCGCCGAGACGCCGGTTGCCGATGAGGCGGTGGTCACCGCCGACCTCGACTTAGATCTGCTTCCCCTGTCCACCGGCCGTCGCTGGCTCCTGGGCCGACGCCCCGAGCTTTACGGGGTGTTGACGCAGCGGTCCGGTCTGGAACGCGATGCGCGGGAGGCCCGCCACTCCGACATCCCGGTGCCTGACGACTTTCAGATCACGGGCTAGGCGTCCCGGCTGCGCGATCCGCGCTCGCGATTGGCCGATGTGCGTGGGTGTGAGACTGGCGCGCCCCGCCGGGGGGAGAGCCGGTTTCCGGTAGCGTGTGCGCATGCCAGGTGCTGACGCCAAACGCGGGGACATCTACAACGTCCACCCCGACGCAACCCTCGAAGGGGACGCCCACCCGACGCCGCGACCTATGGTCTGCGTAGCGGAACTGCCGTCCAATGAGTACATTTGGAAAGCGATGTCGAGGACGACGTCTGTCGGCAACGGCGAGGACCTCATCAGCCCCGCAGACACGTCGCTTGGGCTCACCGAAGGCGGTTGGTGGACGTACCGCTACCTGCGCTCCGTGAAGAAGCGGTGGACAGGCGACCTGACGTGGTGCGCCTACAAGGCAACGCTGACCGAGCCTCTGCTCGGCTCGGTCATGGCGCACTACATGTCCCGCAACGACCCGTGACTCTGATACGTTGAACGACTCTCACTACCCGAATCGAAAGCGCTCCCGCATGTTCACGCTTGACACCCCGCCATTCGGTGTCGCCCCCGAGGCCTGGCACAGCCAGAGTGCGACGTCTCCGGAAGCTGGGGACCTCTGGCTCATCTCCACTGATGGCGAAGCACTGGGCCTCGCCGTTCTCGCCAGCGTGCACACGACGTTCGTCCTCTGCTGGCCGGTGACCACCGCCGACTCGCCCGTCTTCGAGGACGTCCTTGAGGTCGCGTCCACGCCGCTGGGCGCACCGCTACTCGCCTGGCCGGCACGTGAGACCGGGATCGGCCTTCACATGCTTCACCGAAATTACGGTTCGATGCTAACGTCGCGGACAATGCGCATTGTCGAGGCCCTTATCGACGACGGAGGGGCCGAGTACCCCCTGCCGCTGGCCCCTCGCACCGTCGGGGGCGAGGAAGCACACGCGATGAGCGACGAGATGGTAGAGCGTTGGGAGCGAATCTGCCTCGACACATGGCCGAAGCTGTCCGCCGGCATCTCTCCGCTGAACGCTGACGTTCTCCGAGCTCGGAGCGTGCAGGTCGGAGACTTAGCCGGCATTCTCCAAATCGATACCGCACCCGCCATAAGCCTCATCCGGGGCGAGATCGCTCCGACAGATGAGCAGGTGGCAGTTCTGGCCGCAGCCCTCCGTGTAGAGCCCGATGCCTTGCTAAATCCGGGGACCGACGCGGGCGCGCTGATGCTGATAGAACCATCGTTCAAAGAGTCGATACTCGACCTCGCCAAGTCACGGAACGTCTCAGAGGCTCACGCGCGCAACATAGTCCGCAGCGAATACGGTCTCGCCGCTCGCTCCGACGGGGACGCGCACGCGCGGATGCAGGCAACCATCGACAGACTTCGAACAGCGCGCTAATCGTGGGCGTGGTGGAGCTTGAACAGTTCCGGCTCATGGTCGAACGGAACGACTACCGCGGCATCGCGGATGAGCTCATACGCCTGGAAGCGGAACGTGGTGTCATCGACATCACCGCTCTCGGGGAAGATCCCGAGTCTGCGGTTGTCAACAACCTCGAGGTGGAGCTTGAATACGCCACCGACTTCGCTCCGACTTGCTCGGTCTACGGATACTACCGATACCGAGACGGCAAGCCCTCAGTCATCGTCGTTCATCCGTCACTATCGACTGGGCGAGACAACTTCACCATCGTCCATGAGTATGGTCACCATGTACAACGGCACCATGCTGACTGGGCGGACATCCGCTATTCCTTCCCCGCGGCCCGAGGGGACAAGGTCGAGGAGAAAGTCGCTGACGCTTTCGCAGCCGCCGTGCTCATCCCGGAAGGCGTTGTCTTCGACCACGCTGGGCTGAGTGCGCGGGCTCTCGCGAGCGTGTACGCAAAGGTCCGAGCGTCACGGTCAGCGGTCGCAAGCCGCATGATGGAGCTCACGTCCACCGGCCGCGCCGGAACCGTCGTCGTGTGTGACTTCGAAGGTCGGGTCATCTTCGCCCGCGCAACCGACGACGAGGTCTTTGCTCCCGCTCGCGGCATTGTTCAACCGGACCTCGCACGCCTCTTCGGCCAGGCAGCCAATGCCAGCGGCAGTCTCACTGCACCCCTCCAGACGGGGCTTCGGGCGATGTCTGGGTGGGCGCAGACAGACCTAACGGCGGAGCTCGTCGTTGACCACACCGGCGGGTACGCGTTCGCCGTCATCACGCCGACCCAGGTATACGGACGACAGCAGGAGTGGATCCGCCGCTGGCATGAATGCTCAAATCCCGCCTGCGGGGAGGTGTTCATCGTTGACGAGACCGTGGAAATCCACGACGCATGCGGCGACCCGAAATGCGCAGAGTGCGCCTGGTGCTCGTGCGAACGCATAGAGACGTTCTGCAAGATGTGTTTCATGGCGCTCTCCGTCGCCGAACAGTCCGGCGAAGTCGAGCACGAATGCGTCTGACTTGGTCAGCGCGGCAGACCTTCAAGTATGGACGGTTCGCTATGGGCGGTGCGTCGACGCCGCGGGGAAGGATCCCGAACTGAGCGGAGACGCCAACGGCGGTCAACGCGCCGGTCGATGTCGCAGCGGTGATCGTGGTCCGGCGTCCACCACGGGGGAGCGCACGCAATGAGGAGACCACCCAATTCGAACGAAAGAGAAACCGTACAAAGGCAGAGAAGACTGGCGCTCGTCCCGATCCGCATGTCGCAGAGCACCATCTGACATAATGTGCATTATCGGCAATTGCGGATCAGCTCATCGATCGTCTCGCGTCGCCGCTGCCAGCGCCGCATCGAAGCCGACCGCCAGGGACTCCGCCACGCTGTCGGCGTCGCCCAGGTAGCCGTTCACCATGGCGCCGTCTCGCAGCATCATGAGTGTTCGTGCGACCTGCTCGGCATCGTCTGCGCCGGCCTCGGCGGCGATGCTGGCGAACTCGCTCAGCATCCAGGCGCGATGCTCGTTCACTGTGGTGCGCACGGGATCGTCGATGTCGGCGAACTCCGCGGCCGCATTGATGAAGGCGCACCCTCGAAATCCCGGGTTGCAGCTCGCCGTGCCGATGCCGGCCGCGATCGCGCGCAAGGATGCGACAGGTTCGCCCGGGACGCGCGCGCTCTCAAACCATCCGCGCTCCATGGCGGCCTGCTGGACGAGATACGCGACGGTCAGGTCGCTCTTCGTGTGGAAATGGCGATAGAAGGTGACCTTCGTGATGCCCACTTCTTCGATGATGCGATCGGCGCTCGTCGCTCGGATTCCCTGCGCATAGAACAGCCGACTGCTCGCCTCGAGGATCCGGTCGCGCGTGGCGCTGGCGGACCGGCGGGGCGCCGCCTCCGTTGATGTCGCTGCGTGCATGTGCACCTCCGAGTTTTCGGTACCAGTTGCGCTGGTGTACGAAGTAGTCTACCTTCAACTATGTAGACGAACTAGTACCTCTACTAGGTCTCACAAACGCTATAAGACAGGAAGATCATGACCACGACAGAGAGCGCGACGACACTCGGATATAGCCGGTCGCTGCGCAGCCTTTACTTCGTCCGCTTCGCCTTCGCGATCATCTGGGTGGGCGTGATGGTCGCTGTGGCGCTCTCCGTCGCCCAGCCGTCCATCGCGCTGACGGCATTCCTCATCATCTACCCGCTCTTCGATGCGGGCGCCGTGCTGTGGCAGCTGCGAGCTAACCCGGACCATCAGCGTTCGCGGGTCTCCGAAGTGGCCAGCATCGGTGTGAGCGTGGCCGTCGCCATCGCGATCGGAATTGCGTCATCGTTCTCCCTCTCTGCCGCCCTCGCCGTGTGGGGCGCGTGGGCCATCGTCGCCGGTATCCCCCAGCTGATCACCGCGATCCGCAATCGCCGCTCGGGTGGTCAGGTCCCCCAGATGCTCTCCGGAGGAATCTCTGTCTTCGCCGGCGCGGCGTTCCTCTTCCAGGGCCTGCAAGGAAGCACGGCAATCGTCGGGGTTGCGGGATACGCCGCCGTTGGCGCCATCTTCTTCCTGGTGTCGGCGATCCGACTCAGCGTGAAGCTTCGTCACGACGCGTGAGTTGCCGGACGCGCCAAGCGTGGCTCTGCGTCTCCCCCTGTGCGCGGCCAGCGGCTGCGGGGGGTGAGCCCGCTAGCAGCCGCCACTCTCTTTGATGAACACGTCGCGTGTAACCGCAACGTACTCGTGCCGTGCGGTGTCCCAATCGGCGACCTCATCAGGTTCAAGGTTCTGTAAGAGTTGCACGGGCACCGGTCCCTGGCCCCAGAGCTGCCCCTTGTCGGACCAGAAGCCGTCGTACGTTCCGCCGCCGTACAGCGACAGCCGCGCCGTCGCCGGAAGCTCATCAACACGCACGCCAAATTCGACGACCTGTGCGGCGGGTGCCGCGACGTCGCCGGTCCACTTCGGAGTCTGCTCAACACCCGTGCGGGAGCCGGTGTTGACGAACACCTGTGTGATGTGCCCTTCGCAGGCGACGACGAGCGCAGCAAGGTTGCCGTCAGGACCCCGAGTCAGTCCCGCGGTCCCCAGCACTTCAGGCGAACAGCCGGTAAGTGCAACGGCGAGAAGCAGCCCGACTATCGATGCCGAGGTGCGCAGTCGGCGGTGATTGGCGCTGGTGGTCCCCATGCCCACAGTGTGCTCCTGGCCCATGCTTCTGTCCTGCGCTGTGATCCGATCGAGACCTGAGCGTCATCCTTACACCGGATTCCTCGCAGGCCGCCCTATGTGGGCCCACTGGCCGGCGCATTCGACCTTCGCATCGCCATCTCGGGGTTGCCGTGTTGACGACCGTGATGGTCGTGCTTGTTCCGGCCGTGATCGGTGCCCCTCCGACGAACAGGCCTGACTCGGGCATCGATCCTCTTGCCCGAGCGCACGGCGTCGTCCAGGCTGAGAGAGTGCAGCGTCCACTTCTCACCCTGTCGCGCAGCCTCGTGGTGGTCGCCGCGGCGCTGATCATGACTGGATGCACCAGCGAGCCGTCCGCGGGTTCGGCGACTCATGAAGCCGCGCAATCCGCCGCGGCAGACATCTCCCGCGGGCTCTACCGCCACGGCACAGACCTGATGGATGACTACGTGCGCTGGGCTGACGAGGACACGCGCAAGAGTCATGACGTCGAGCTCGTCGGCTACGAGGTCTATCCCGATGCTGTGCACGGCGAGCCGCTGGGCGTCCTGCAGTACCGAGTCAGTGTGCGCGGTGTGCTGACGGGGGACACGTATGTCGCGTGTTTCGAGTCGACCGTCGACTACTGGGGCGTGTCCACGCCTGATCGGCGCGGCTGGAGCATTGATGAACAGGTCGCACCTGAGATCGAGTGCCCGTCTCACGCGACGCGGATCACCCCACCCGTCGACACGCGTGCTGTGGTGGTCATTCCGGATGGTACGGAGGAGCTCGTCGTCGAGATCCTGACCGCTGCGCCCGACGCTGTCACCACTCAGGACATCGCGGCCGAGGTAGCGGAGCGCATGACGCAGCCCACCGGCGAACGCGAAGTGGCGTTCGAACCTCGGGCGCTGGTCGCTGACGGGGAGATCGGATTCGCGATGGGTGATGCGGCGGACTGTCTCCTCGTGAAGCGGACCGAGGAGGGCGTTGCGGTGCTTGACGTGCCCAAGATCCTTCTTCAGCCCGGCGAGCTCGGCTGCTCCCCCGCCACCGCGCTGCGCCCTGAGGACGAACTGCGCTCACCCCACTGATGGGCAGGACAGCACCCCAGGAGACGCGCCGGTTCGCTATGTTGGACCGTATTCGCGGGTGATCCAGCCCGCGACAAGGGGGAAACATCATGAAGTTCAAGCAACGCATCGCCGGAGTTCTGGTCGTCACGGGCATCCTGGTCGGCGGCAGTATCGTCGCTGCCGCGCCCGCTCAGGCCGCGGTGCTCCGTAGTCCGCTGTACGCGACGAAGAGTCAGTGCGTCACAGCGAGCTGGGTGAGCGCGCGCAACTTCATCCGGCAGGGCTACATCCTCTATGGCGGCTCTGAATGCGCGAAGGTGACGGTGAACGGCAAGACCGGCTGGCGTTACGAGACGCTGTATCGCCGACCGTAGCCAAGCCAGAGGAACGCGTCCTGCGTGGCGCGTCCCTCTGCCCGTGCCTCAGCGCGCGAGCGCCGAGTCGATTGCGTCGGTGAGATCGGTGAGCTGCATCAGCTCCAGCCGCTTGCCGTCGAGGACGAATGTCGGCGTTCCACGGACTCCCGCGAGCTTTCCGTCGTTCATGTCCTCTTCGATCCGCGCTCGGGTCGCGGGGTCCTCGATGGCCGCGTCATACGCGGCGAGGTCGAGGCCGAGCTCTTCGGCATAGCCGCGGAACGTGTCGGCCGCAGACACCTGCTGCTCGCCCCACTCGGCCTGGGTGTCGAACATCTTGTCGTGCATCTCGAGGAATCGATCCTGCTGCGCCGCCGCCTCGACGGCAAGCGCCGCGTTCATCGAATTGAAATGACCGGCCAGCGGAAAGTACCGCACAACATAGTTGAGGCGCCCGTCGTAGTGCTCCCGCAGTTCCGCGATCACGGGGTGGAAGGCTGCGCAGGCTTCGCACTCGAAATCGAGATACTCCACCAGCGTCGGGGCGTCCTCCCCCGCTCGATCGACAACGTGCGAGTTCGCGCGTGTGCCAGTCAGCGCGCCATTCGTCTCGGCCGCTGTCGGAGCCGAGGGGCGATTGAGAAGGACGATGAAGACCGCGGCGATGGCCAGAAGAACAACCACGGCGATCGAGATGAGGGTTGCTTTGGTGGACGTCTTCATGGGTCGGCTCCTGGGGGTCGACGGTGGGGACGGGATCGGCGATGATCCGACGCTAGCGACCCTATGAGTCGTCTCTGAGCAAGCGCTCGATGAGCCGTCCGGGGGTCTCTCACGGGCTTCTGATCGAGGGGCGGATAGGCTTCAGGCTGGCGAAGAGGAGACTACGAAGTGCCACAGACCATCGGGTTCGACCGCGACGAATACCTGCGGATGCAGTCGGAGCACATCAATGCACGACGCGCCCAGTTCGGCGGGAAGCTCTATCTCGAATTCGGCGGAAAGCTGTTCGACGATTTCCACGCGTCACGCGTGCTGCCCGGCTTCACCCCGGACAACAAGATCGAGATGCTGATGACGATCGCCGACGAGGTGGAGATCGTCATCGCCGTCTCGGCGAAGGACCTGGCCTCCAGCAAGGTTCGCGCAGATCTCGGGATCTCCTATGAAGCTGACGTGCTTCGTCTCATTGACGAGTTTCGTGCGAAGGGCCTGTTCGTCGGCAGCGTGGTCATCACGCAGATCGGGGATGGCGACCGAGCATCGACCGCTTTCAAGCGCAAGCTCGAGCGGCTCGGGCTCAAGGTGTATCGCCACCATCTCATCAAGGGGTATCCCAACGATGTGCGCATGATCCTGAGCGATCAGGGCTTCGGACGAAACGACTACATCGAGACCACGCGTGATGTCGTCGTGGTCACCGGTCCCGGACCCGGCTCCGGCAAGATGGCCACCTGCCTGTCGCAGATGTTCCACGACCACGCCCGAGGCATCAACTCCGGCTACGCGAAGTACGAGACGTTCCCGATCTGGAACCTCCCCCTGAACCACCCGGTGAACATCGCGTACGAGGCCGCGACGGCCGATCTCGACGATGTGAACATGATCGACCCGTTCCACCTCGCGGCCTACGGCGAACAGGCCGTGAACTACAACCGCGATGTGGAGGTCTTCCCCGTTCTCAACCGGCTGTTCGAGGAGCTCACCGGTTCCTCGCCCTACCGCTCCCCCACGGACATGGGGGTGAACATGGCGGGGCACTGCATCAGCCATGACGAGGTCTGCCGCGAGGCCAGCCGGCAGGAGGTGCTGCGCCGACACTTCAAGGCTCTCGTCACGGAGCGCCGCGAAGGACTCGACCCGGATGCCTCTGATCGGATCGCGCTGCTCATGGGGCAGCTCGAGATCACGCAGACAGATCGCCCGGTAGTGCAGCCCACCCGGGATCTCGCGAAGAGCTCGCGGGGTCCCGCAGCAGCCATCGAGCTGCCGAACGGCACGATCGTCACCGGCCGCACCTCTGCGTTGCTCGGTGCCAGCTCCGCCGTGTTGCTGAATGCCCTCAAGGCGCTCGCCAACTTGGATGACTCGGAGGCGCTGCTTGCTCCGGAGACGATCGAACCCATCCAGACGCTCAAGACGAGCCACCTCGGAAGCCGGAACCCCCGCCTCCACACCGACGAAGTGCTGATCGCACTGGCCGTCGGCGCGACGACGAACGCCGCAGCGCGGGCGGCGCTGGACCAGCTCCCGCAGCTGCACGGTTGCGAAGCCCACACCTCGGTGATCCTGGGCTCCGTGGACGAGGGAATCTTCCGCAGCCTGGGCGTGCATGTCACGAGTGAGCCGGAGTATCAGACACAGAACCTGTATCGGAAGCGCTGAAATAACCACGGCTAGCCCCGTACCTGTGTTTCCGCTGGGAGTGTAACGTTCGTCCTATCCCCCGGAAAGGACGCAATATGTCTGACAACACTCTCTCCGACGCCGTGCAGTCGACAGCCAAGCGAGTCCGCCTGTGGCTTGGCATCGGCGGTGCGCTCGCGCTCATCACCGGCTTCATCATGCTGGTCTGGCCAGGCAGCGCCGTCGTCGCGATGACGATGGTGCTCGCCTTCTACACGCTGCTCACCGGCATCGTGTACGCGGTGATCGGCCTCACGGCACCGCTCGGCGGCGTCTGGTCACGCATCGGTCACGTGCTGGTCGGCGTGCTGTTCGCGGTCGCCGCGATCGTGGCGTTCATGAACCCTTCGACCACGTCCGTGATCGTGGGCGTGATCGTGGTGACGTTCATCGGCATCGCCTGGATCTTCGAGGGCGCGGCGGCACTTGCG
The DNA here is from genome assembly GCF_044987425.1 of Microbacterium sp. ZW T5_56. Lineage (NCBI taxonomy): Bacteria > Bacillati > Actinomycetota > Actinomycetes > Micrococcales > Microbacteriaceae > Microbacterium > Microbacterium sp. ZW T5_56. The sequence goes on from NZ_JBJDRI010000023.1 coordinate 53,148, forward strand.
TCCCTGAGCCTCTCCCCCGCAAAGGGATGGACGATCTTCTACGCGATCGTGTCGATCCTCGGCGGCATCGCCCTGCTGTTCTCCCCGCTCATCGGACTCCAGGTGATCGTGCTGTGGATCGCGATCACGCTGATCGTCATGGGCATCGTGCAGCTGGTTCGCGCGTTCACTCTCGGTCGCAGCTGAATCCACGCACGAGAAAGGCGCTGTCACCATACGGTGGCAGCGCCTTTCTCGTGTCCCGACTACTCCGCGACGAAGCCGCTGACGTCGCCTGTCAGACGCGTGTGGTCGGCGGGAACCGGCTCGACTGCCGCGCGAGCCACCTCCGCCGCGAACTCGGCCACGTTGAGCAGCTTGCCCGCGGACTCGCGGCGTGCCTCGATGGCACCCGGGTTCGCGCGCTCCAGAAGGGTCGCGGTGATGGTTCCCTCGATCATGTCGCCCGACACCACCACGAAGGAGAATCCGCGCTCCTCGATGGTGGGGATGAGCTCGCGCAGGGCATCCTCGCCGGCGCGCTTTGACAGGGCCACGCCCTCGTACTCCGGCATCGTGGGCGTCGTGCGGATGAAGTGCGCCTGGTGGCTGGTGACGAAGACGATGCGCCCGCCGGGGTTCAGCACGTCCAGGGCAGCCGTCAGGGCGTTGACCTGCGCGTCACGGTTGAGCGTGAGGGCGTAGTCCTCGGCCATGCCACCCTCCATGCCACCGGAGGCGTTCAGCACGAGGATGTCGATTCCGCCGAAGACGTCCTTGGCCGCGCCCAGCATGTCGGCGACGGCGGCGCCATCGGTGAGATCGGCACCGGCAACCAGTGTTCCGACTCCGAGCTCTGCCAGCTCGTTCGCGAGCTTCTGGGCGCGCGGCGCCTTGTTGCGGTAGTTGATGACGACGTTCGCACCAGCCTCGGCGAAGTAGCGCACGGTGTCGGCACCGATACCGCGGGACGACCCGGTGACCAGGGCGGTCTTCCCGTCGAGAGAGCCGGGGGCGAGGATCTGGGACACGAGTACTCCTTGAACGTGTGCGGGGGCGCAATCGCGCGTGAACACCACGCTATCAAGTGGCCGCGTCCCCCTCCCCCAGCGCGGGCATCTGATAGCTTCCTAAAGGAGAGGGGGTTCTCCCATGGACATCACCACACTGCTCCAGTTCGTCTGGGTCGCCTGGCTCGTGCTCATCGTTCTCTTCCTCGTCATCGAGATGTTCACGCTCGAGTTCACGTTCCTGATGCTGGGCATCGCCGGCCTGCTCGGACTCATCACGGCCCTGTTCGGCGGTCCACTCTGGCTTCAGCTCGTGCTCGCCGCGGTAGCGGGCCTGCTGCTCATCTTCCTGCTCAAGCCTCCGCTGCTGCGGCGCCTGCGACGTGGTGCTGATGAGACCAAGAGCAACGTCGAGGCGCTGATCGGGATGGCGGGCATCGTCGTGCAGACCACCACCGCCACCGAGGGCCGGGTGAAGCTGAGCAACGGCGACATCTGGACCGCTCGCACACACGGGCTGCCACTTGCCCCCGAGACACCCGTGACGGTGACCGTCATCCGCGGTGCCCTCGCGGAGGTCGTGCCCGCCCGTGTCGAGGGCACCTACGCCTGACAGGCACCCTCGACTCACCCGCCCCGAACAGCGCCTCGTCGTCTCCGATGAGGCAGAACCCCGAGGAAAGGAGGGCGCACTCATGAACGACATCTCCGTCGGCACGATCGTCGGCATCATCGTCGGCATCGTGCTGGTCATCGTGGTCATCGTGATCATCGCCCGATCCGTCCGGATCATCCCGCAGGCATCCGCAGGCGTCGTGGAGCGGCTGGGTCGCTACCACAAGACGCTCAGTCCCGGTCTGAACATCCTGGTGCCGGTCATCGACCGGCTCCGGCCACTCATCGATGTTCGCGAGCAGGTGGTCTCGTTCCCGCCGCAGCCCGTGATTACCGAGGACAACCTCGTTGTCTCGATCGACACCGTCGTCTACTTCCAGGTGACGGATGCTCGTGCCGCAACCTACGAGATCGCCAACTACTTGGGCGCCGTCGAGCAGCTGACCACCACCACGCTGCGAAACGTGGTCGGTGGCCTCAACCTGGAAGAGGCGCTCACGAGCCGGGACCAGATCAACGACCAGCTGCGTGCTGTGCTTGACGAGGCAACCGGCAAGTGGGGCATCCGTGTGTCGCGCGTGGAGCTGAAGGCGATCGACCCGCCCCTCTCCATCCAGGACTCGATGGAGAAGCAGATGCGCGCAGAGCGTGATCGTCGTGCTGCCATCCTCACCGCCGAGGGAACGAAGCAGTCGGCGATTCTTGAAGCCGAAGGTGCGCGTCAGGCCGAGATCCTTCGCGCTGAGGGTGACAAGCAGGCAGCCGTGCTCCGCGCACAGGGTGAGGCCGAGGCTATTGGGACCGTGTTCAACGCGATCCACGAGGGCCAGCCGGACGACAAGCTGCTTGCCTACCAGTACCTGCAGATTCTCCCGAAGATCTCCGAGGGCACGGCGAACAAGCTTTGGATCATCCCGAGCGAGCTCACCGAAGCAGTGAAGGGCATCGCCTCCGGGTTCACCGGCGGCGCATCGCCGTCGTCGTGGACTCCCCCGAAGCCGAAGAGTCCGCCGCCCACGACGCCTGCTCCCGCCACGCGGGCCGAAGCGGCCGCGAAGTCCGCGGCGGATGCCCCCGTGATTCCGCCGTCCGCGGTGCCGCCGTCGTCCGCCGTCATTGATGGTGTCGTGCAGGACCCGGTGATCCCGGAGCCCCTGGTGATCCCGCCGGCGGATGAGCCGCCCGCGATCGACTTCGGTTCGGGCCAGAACCCGCCCGCATGACGCATCCGTACCTGCAGTTCGCGCCCCACCCGCGCGTTCTCGCCCACCGAGGCCTCGTCACACCAGACGAGGCCTCGGCCGGTGTTGCGGAGAACACCCTTGCAGCGGTAGCCGCTGCAGATGCGGCCGGCGCTCGCTACGTGGAACTGGACTGCCATCTGACGACCGACGGCGAGGTCGTCATCTTCCACGATCAGAAGCTCACGCGCGTGACGGGTGACGAGCGGCGGGTGCGCGATGTCACCCTCGCCGAGCTCACCGCGATCATGCAGGACCGCGGCGGCCTCATCACCCTCGCAGACCTGTTGGTGGCGTTTCCCGAACTCCGTTTCAACGTCGACGTGAAGGTGCCCGAGGCGGCGGAGCCCGCCGGCCGCATCATCGCCCCGCACTCCGATCGCGTGCTGTTGACGAGCTTCGACGAGTCAGCACGACTCCGAGCGCTTGCCGCCTGTCGAGCGGCGGACGGGTCCCCCGCGACGTCGCCCGGGCGCACCGTCATGATCAGCCTCGTGCTCGCCCTCGCCCTGCGTCAGAGCGGTCGCGTGCGGCGCATCCTGGCGTCCCTCGATGCGCTCCAGATCCCGGTGCGCATGAGCGGGATCAACGTCTTCACGCCGCGCCTTCTCCGCGCGGCACACGAGGCAGGTGTCGAGGTGCACATCTGGACCATCAACGACGTCGCGGAGATGCGGCGGCTGGTGGCGCTCGGTGTCGACGGCATCGTCACGGATCGAGCGGATGTGGCGCTGCGCGCGCTCGGGTGACATCCGGCCTTTTGCGCGCTTATACCCCGAACATCCTTCGTTATACCTGGGTGTGCGCTGGGAGTTCCTGCTCGGTTCCTCCCCTTCTGACCATCCGCCCAGGCTGACGGGCTATACCTGAGTGCTGAGGAGAGGATTCACCATGGCAGAACGTAGCCTTCGCGGTATCCGACTCGGCGCCCAGAGCCTCCAGAGTGAGGACGGCGTCGTGCTGATGGACCGCGCACAGTTCACCTACAAGTGCACGCAGTGCGACCGTGACACCACTCTGACCTTCGCTGCCGACGCTGAGCCGCCGGCGACGTGGGAGTGCCGTACCTGTGGTGCCGAGGCACGTCTCCAGGTCAACGGCAAGGACGTCGAGGTGGAGCAGGCCGACGAGAAGGCCGTGCGCACCCCGTGGGACATGCTGCTGGAGCGCCGCACCATCGAGGAACTCGAAGAGGTGCTCGCGGAGCGCCTGGAGTTCGTACGCCAGCGTCGCGGTGGTGCAGCCGCCTGAGCGGCTCGCACTGACCCGATCGGTTCGCACCGAGAAGAGAAATCACGAGGCGTCGTCCCACGGGCGGCGCCTCTTCTCATGCCTGGCGGCGGATCTTTGCGGCGATGCCTACCGTGACCAGGCCGAGGAGGCTTCCCGCGAACAGGATCAGCTGGATCACCGATCCGACGAGAACCGCGGGGGTCAGCCCCGTCCGCAGCGGCACGTCGGTGATCATGGCTCCGGCCTCAGCCGCAGGGAGCTCGTCGAGCGTGGCACCGCTCGGTGAGATGACCTGGCTCGTGCCCACCGTGCTGATGTTCACGACGCTGCGCCCCGTCTCCAGCGCTCGCATACGTGCGAAGGCGAGCTGCTGCAGATTCTCGTCCGTGCCGCGGAAGTCGGCGTTGTTGGTCTGGAACATGAAGACCTCGGCGCCATCGGACGCCCCCTCCCAGATCACGCTGTCGTAGATGACGTCGAAGCAGATGGCGAGCCCGACCCCCACACCGTTCACATCCATGTACGGGGCGTTGGTTCCCGGGGTGTACTCCCGACCGATCAACCCGATGAGATCGGGCACGATTGCGGCGTAGAACTCTCGATCCGGGACATACTCGCCGAAGGGGACCGGGTTGCGCTTGTCGTGCAGCTGGACCGCACCCGCTGCCCCGTCCCAGAGCATCGAGGTGTTGAAGATGTCATCCCCGCGGGCCGTCGCGGCATTCACCAGCAGCGGGGCGTCGAGACGCTCGCTGAGACGTGTGAGGGCACGCGCGGTGGTGTCGTTGTTGAGCGGGTCGGAATCGATTCCGCCCTCCGGCCACAGCAGGAGATCGACATGGTCGTCCAGCACGGGCGCTGTGGCGTCCAGCTGGGCTTGGATGACGGCGTTGGGCGTGTGGTCGTCGAAGTAGCCGTTGGGCCCGTTGCCCTGCACGCTGCCGACGCGCATCGTGCCGGCGTCCGTCGTCGGGAACTGCGGGACGGCGAACAACAGGATGAGACCGACGGCCACCGGGGCCAAAGACAATGGACGGAAGCCGAGCGGGCGGCGGGTGCGGACCACCTCCATCGCGGCCGCGATCACGGCAACCATCAGGAAGCTCAGTCCGCTGACGCCGACCCAGCTCACCAGGTGAGCGAGCGGGCTCTCTGACTGGCTCATCCCGATGCGCGCCCACGGGAACCCCGTGTAGGGCCACGAGCCCTGGAAGAGCTCGCGCGCCGTCCAGATCCCGCCGACGAGGATCGGAAGCACGATGAGTCGCGCCCAGCGCCCAGGGAGCGCGCGGGGCAGCCACCGATAGGCGAGGGTGATCAAGACCGAACCGAGAGCGATGAACACCGCCTCAAGCAGCCCCAGGGCGAACCAGGGAATCGGGCCCAGGTAGCGCGTGATCCACATGATGTGGATCAGGTAGAACGAGGCGCCAAACACGAATCCGACGAGGAGTGACGACCAGACACCACGTCCGATCAACGGAAGCAGCGAAAGCGCGACGCCGACGAACGCCAGAGGCCAGATGCCGAGTGACGGATAGGCCGAGTCAAGGACGGGACCCGCCAGCGCCGCGACGAGGAGCGCAGCCCAGAGCGGCAGCACCGGTCGCCCGAGGCGCTGGCGGCGGGCCTCTCGAACCGAAGACCTGCGGGCAGAGCGATCCACGACGACGGAAGGGTCCGCGGGCACTACAGATTCGGGCACTGGATCAGCCTAGGTTGGCGGTGCTCAGAGACCGGTGTACGCCACGATTCCGCGGCGGATAGCATCAAGCGCGCGCCGAGCGGTGGCCGCCAGCTCGCCATCGGCCACCGTCCCGATCTGATCCAGCAGATCGATGGTCTGCTTGGTCCAGCGGACGAAGTCACCAGCCGCGAGGTCGGCCTCGTCGAGGACACCGTCCAGTAGCGACCCACGAGCCCATGAGTGCATCGCCTGCGCGATGCCGGTCGCGGGCGGTTCGGACCCGGGAAGCTGGTGGTCGCGTTCCAGATCGTCGAGCTCAGACCACAGCTTCTGGGTCTCCGTGAGCGCGATGCGGAAGGCGCCACGCGGCAGACCCCGTTCGGAACCGCCCTCTTCGCCCCTTCGCGGCTCATAGACGAGGGTGCTGGCGAGCGCCGCGAGCGAGGGAGCGTCGAGGTTTCGCCACAGGCCAGTGCGCAGACATTCTGCGACCAGCAGGTCTCGTTCGCCGTAGATGCGCTGCATGCGCGCACCAGCATCGGTGATGATGGCCTGACCATCGTCGTCGGTGCGGACGTAGTCCATCGTCTCGAGCACGTCGACCACGCGGTCGAAAACGCGGGCGACGGTTCCCGTGCGGGTAGCGATCTGCTTGCGCATCCGATCGACCTCGCGCTTGAGCTTCCAGTACCGCTCGGCCCAGCGCGCGTGCGCCTCCCGATCGGGGCAGCTGTTGCACGCGTGCCGCTGCATCGCCGTGCGCAGGTTCGCGATCCGCTTGACCCGCTTCTCTCGCTTCCCACGCGCAGCGGTGACGTCAGTCCGGTTCTGCTTCTCGAGGTCGCTGAGCTCACGCCGGATCGAGGAGTACTGCAGGAAGTCGCCGCGATCGCAGGTCATCGCGTTGCGGTAGCCCGTGAGCGACTCCTCTGCATCACGCACCTTCGCCGCGACCCCGACCACCGAGCGATCGGCTTGGAACTGCGCGAACGAGGACTCCAAGATCTCGCGGGCACGCCCGCGCCCGAACTGGTCGATCAGGTTGACCGCCATGTTGTAGGTGGGACGGAACGACGAGTTCAACGGGTAGGTGCGCCGCGAAGCGAGAGCGGCCACCGACTGCGGATCCAGGGCGTCGCTCCACTGAATGACCGCGTGACCCTCGACATCGATGCCGCGCCGGCCGGCGCGACCCGTGAGCTGCGTGTACTCCCCCGACGTGATCGCTACCCGAGCCTCACCATTGAATTTCTCCAGCTTCTCCAGCACCACTGTGCGCGCCGGCATGTTGATGCCGAGCGCGAGGGTCTCGGTGGCGAACACGACCTTGACGAGCTTGCGCCGGAACAGCTCCTCGACGGTCTCCTTGAACGCGGGCAGCATGCCGGCGTGATGCGCCGCCACCCCCCGCTCGAGGTCATTGAGCCACTCGAAGTATCCGAGGATTCCTAGATCCTCATCGGGCAGGGAACGGGTACGGGCTTCGACGATATGGCGGATCTCCGCCCGCTCCTCCCCCGTGGTCAGGCGGATCCCGGCACGGCGTGTCTGCGCGACAGCGGCATCGCAGCCGACGCGGCTGAAGATGAAGAAGATGGCCGGCAGCAGGGAGTCACGGTCCAGCAGCTTGATCACGTCGGAGCGATCGAGCCGATCGGCGCGCGCCGGTGCGTGTCGCTGATACGACGGTTTGCCGCGGCGTCCTTCGGAGCGCCCGTGCAGCGTTCGGCGATTGTTCTCGTACAGGGCGCTCCGACCCTGACGGCGCAGTTCGCGATTCACCTCGTGGGCGGCTGCGGAGCTGCGTTCATCGAACAGCGGGATCAGATCGCCGCGGAAAAGCACGTGCTGCTCAAGCGGCACGGGACGGATCTCCGAGACGATCACCTCGGTGTCGCCGCGCACGGTATCGAGCCAGTCGCCGAATTCCTCGGCATTGGACACCGTGGCGCTGAGGGCGACGATCTTCACCTCCGTGGGGAGATGGATGATCACCTCTTCCCAGACGGCGCCGCGGAAGCGGTCGGCGAGGTAGTGCACCTCGTCCATCACCACATATCGCAGGTCCTGCAGCGCCGGCGAATCGGCGTAGAGCATGTTGCGCAGCACCTCGGTGGTCATCACGACCACCCGAGCTCCCGCGTTGATGTTGGTGTCGCCCGTGAGCAGACCGACGTTCTCGGGACCGTACACGTCCTGCAATTCGCGGAACTTCTGGTTGGACAGCGCCTTCATCGGCGTGGTGTAGAACGCCTTGTCGCGCGAAGTGAGCATCGCGAGGTGGATGGCGAACTCGCCCACGATGGTCTTGCCCGCGCCCGTCGGGGCTGCGACCAGGACACCGTGGCCCTCCTCCAGGGCTTCGCATGACGCGATCTGGAAGGGGTCCAGGTCGAAGCGCTGAAGTCTGGCGAACGAGCTCGTCAGCGGGTGCGGCCGGCTCAGCGTTTCGTCGGGGATCATCTCCGAAGGGGAGCTCACGCAGGCGACTCCGCAGCCATGAACGCGTCCATTCGCTTGCGCTTGCGGCGGTCGAAGAGCAGACACACCAGCGCAGCCAGGAAATACAGCACGATCAGGATGCCGGCAAGCAGCAACATGGAGGTGACATCGGCGCCCGGGGTGGTGACCGCTGCGAAGATCGTGGCGATGAGAATCGCCACGCGCCAGCCCTTGAGGATGTCCCGCCCACTCATGATGCCGGTGAGGTTGAGTGCGACCAAGAACACCGGGATCACGAACGCAACGCCCACTGCGAGGAGCAGCTTGAACATGAAGTCGTAGTAGTACGTGTAGTCATACAGGGCGTTTACCCCTTCCGGAAGGAAGGACGCCATGATCTCGACCACGTGCGGGGCAACGCTGAAGCCGACGTAGCAGCCGAGGAAGAACAGCGGGACAGCGGCGAGCGTGAAGCCCAGCGTGTAGCGCTTCTCCTTCTTCGTCATCGCCGGCATGATGTAGGCCCAGATCTGCCAGAGCCACACGGGCGCCGCCAGGAAGATGGCGATGGAGAAGGCGACCTTCATGCGCAGGTCGAACGCGCCGGTCACCGTCTGGATCATCAGTCCGGTGGCACCGGGATCGGTCTCGCCACGATTCTCGCGCACGAGTTCGATGGGGCCGGACAGAACATCGAGCACCAGCCCGCTGAAGATGAAGCCGATGATCGCCGCCACGAGAATCGCGGCGGCGCAGATCATGATGCGACGACGTGCCTCACGGAGGTGCTCCCCCAGCGACATGCGCTTTTCGCTGGGGGGCGCCTCGACAGTGGCGTCGTCGATGGGCGGTGTCGCCATAGGGCGTCAGGCCGCGGGATCGGTGGGCTTCGCAGCCGTTCCGTTGATGACCGTGCCCTCGGATACGCCGTTCAGCGTGACGCCGGGGGTCGCGTTCGTCGCCGTGGTGTCGGTCGGGGAGGACGCACGCTGCGCATCGTCTTCCTTCATCGCGTTCATTTCGCCCTTGAATGCGCGCGCGGACTGACCCATGCTCTTGGCGAGCGCGGGGAGCTTCGCAGCACCGAACAACAGCAGGATGACGGCGAGAACAAGCAGCAGGTGCCAGCCGGTGAGGTTACCGAGCATGTGTGGTCTCCGTTCGTGAAGTCTGTGTGCAGTCTAGCCCGCATCCTCGCCGACATGCCCGGACCGGGCAGACGGAAAGGAACTACGTCGTGTACTGATCGAGCGCAGCCCGCGCCCACTCGGCCACAGCGGCGCGCGCTACCGGCGGTGCGACCACCTCGACGGCACCACCGCGGCGTGCGGCGAGCCGCTTCAATGACCGTGGATCGCCGACGTTGACACGAGCGGTCGTGATGCCGGCTTCGCTGGATGCCTCGGCGCGCGAGAGGTAGTCGCCGACGAGGGGTGCCGTGCTCGTGGCGAAGCGGATGGTGGCCGCGACGTCCTCGGGTGCCGCTGACGGGGCGGTGTTCATGCCACCGAACAGCTCGCTGGCGTGCTCAGCACTGTGTTCGGCCGGCAGATCCAGCAGCACCGGATCACTGGCGCGGGCGAGATGGAAGGTGCGCATGGCGCGCCTGAGGTGGCACCAACCCTGCAGGTACCACTCCCCGCTGGTCATATGCACCTTGACGGGATCGACGGTGCGCACCAGCGGGTCCGCATCGGGGGCGCGGTAGGTGAACTGGACCGTACGGTGGGTGCGCAGACCTTCGGCCACCACGCGCCGCACATCGTCCGTCGTGGACGGAGCGACGAGCACGTCGGCGGGCGCGGCCGAGGCGCCGCGCGACAGCTTCTCGATGAGTCCGGTGACGACACCGCCATCGTCCATTCCCGGCACATCGCGCGCCAGGCGCAGTCCCGAAAGCAGCGCGGCGGCTTCACGAGCGGTGAAGCGCGGAACTCGTCGCAGCGCGACGGTGTTGGTCAGCTCGATGACGTCCTCACTGTCGAGCAGATCCCAGTTGATGTTGAAGAGATCCTGATCCAGCTGCCAGTATCCGTCTTCGCCGGGCAGCCCGATCACCGTGAGCTTCTGCACCATACGGCGCATGTCCTCGGGGCTGACGTCGAAGTCGGCGGCAGCCTCCGTGACGGTCACCTGCCCACGCTCGGCCAGATACGGCACCAGCGAGAGGTAGAGCTTGACGCGATCCGGTGCCAGCAGCGGCTGGGAGCGACGTGCCATCACTGTGCCACCTCGTGCAGTTCGAGTACCGCGCGGAGGCGTGCGATCACGGCGTCGCGCAGTCGCTCCGGCGCGATCACGCGGACCTCCGGCCCGTAGGAGGCTAGCTCATCGGCGAAGATCGACTCATCCAGGTAGGGAACGTCGATTCCGCGCGCCGCAGGACGTGAACGCCGACTGAGGCGGAGTGCCGCCTCAGTGCCCGGGTTCACCTCGAGGTGCGCGATGTTGCGCTCCAGCACCTCCAGCAGTCCAGCGAGTCCGCGTTCGCCGGCTCCCACGCGAAGATCGGCGTCGAACCGCTCCCCCGTGGGCGCGACATCGCTGACGATTCGCGAGAGCAGGAACGTGCGCTCCTCCTCGATGTCCGCATCGATGCCGTAGACGTGCCAGCGGTTCTCCGCGTCGATGAGCGCGAGCGGCTTCATCCTGCGCAGGCGTGCGGCTGCGTCGCCGGGCTTCAGATAGCTGAACGTGACGACCTCCGCGTTCTCGATGGCCTGCTGCAGCGGAGCGAAAGCCGGTGCCGTGAGGTCCAATCGCGGCGCGAATCCGATGATTGGCTCGTCGACGTCGATTCCGAGGGCGCGGATCTTCCGCAGCCCGGAGCGTGCGTCGCGGGAGAATGAACCGTCACGCCACACCGTCCCCGCCAGGCTCAGCACCGCGAGCTCTGCCGGACTGAACGTAATGTCGCCCGGAAGGTCGTACTCGGCCTGCGGCACGCGGTACCGCGCTTCGCGCAGATCGTTGGGGTCGGCCAGGTCCCCCAGCGTCTCGATCGGGATGCCGAGGGCTCGCAGATCGTCCTTGTCCCGCTCGAACATTTTCTCGAGGGCGGTGGTCACCCCACCCTGCTCGTAACGCTGGCGGTAGCCCGAGACGGATTCCAGGATCTGCTGCTTGGTGAGGCCGATCTCGGTCGCCATGAGAGCGACGACGAGATTCGTCAAACGCTCCTCCGGAGGAATCTTCTCAGCCACCACAACATCCTATGGGCGCTGCACGCGTCGGGGTGGGAGGCGCGTCAGCGACCGCTGCGCGTCCGTGCCAGCCGGGCGTCAGGACGAGGGCAGGGTGCCGAGCACGTCCACCACGTAGATCAACGCGGTGTCCTTCGGCGCCTTCGTGTCGGCGGCGTCGCTGGCGGCCTCGTCTGCCGGCACGACGACCATGAGCTGCGAACCCACGGTCGCGCCGACCAGGGCGTCAGCAACAGCCTTCGGCAGGTCACCGGACGCGGACACGGTCGGACCGCCGTCATCGATCGACGAGCGGAACTGCGTCTTGCCGGTCCAGCTCACGCCCAACACGTTGAGCAGAGCCGCATCGTCGGCGGTGAGCTCGGCGCCATCCCCGCGGATCAGCGTCTCGACCGCCGTGGTCGACGGAGCAGCGCTGTCGGGCACGACGACGCCCGAACGACCGTCCGGCGCGCGCACCACTGACGGGAGCCCCCAGGTGCCGTTGAAGACGTCCGTGCCTGATGCACGATCCGGATAGACGCGCGTGATGTCCACCGCGACCACGAGCCCCTCGCTCGCCGTCATTCCGCTCCCGGTGCCCAGAAGCTCCGCCGGCAACGAGAGAAGCAGACGATCGCCCTCATGAGCGCACATCAGCTGCTCCCCCAGCGTGGGAGCCTGCTGGCCGAAGGTGCCGACCGTGCCCAGTCCCTGTTTGGTGGGCTCGCCGTTCATGCCATCGCTCGAGCGCATGAGCATGTACGTCAGATCGATGACCTGGTTCTGCGACACGATCTGCGGGCCGTCTCCCGCGATCAGGACGTCGCGCTCCACCGCGGTCACGTTCATCGCGCTCGGTCCTTCGAGCTTCGGCGCCTCACCGAACCCCCCGCTGACGGTGACCGCGGAGGTGATGGGCCCGGGCTGCGAGTACGGTGTGCAGCCGGCCGAGTTGGCCGTGCCCGCCGCGGGGGCGCAGCCGACCAGGGCAATCGCGGTCAGAGCGATGACGGGAATGACGGCAGAGATCTTGCGCACCATGTCAGTCTACGATCCCGTTCAGGCTTCGCTGGACGCGTCGCCGCGAGCGATGCGCGCACCAGCGGCACCCTTCTCCGCTTCGCGCACGCGCTTGCGGAGGTTCTTGTCGGTGATCGAGCGATCCCCCACCGCGCCCGGGGTCCAGAGTTCGACGTCCTCGTCCGAGTAGCTCGACTTGGAAGCTCGACGACGCACCTCGGGAGCGACCGTGCCCGGTGCCAGACGACGAGCCGTGAGCAGGAAGCCGGTGTGGGCGATCATGCGGTGATCCGGACGCACCGCGAGGCCCTCGACGTGCCACCCGCGCACCATCGTCTCGCTGGCCTCCGGGTCGGTGAAGACGCCCATGCCGCGGATGTACTCAGCCACGCGAGACAACTGTGTTGCGGTCGCGACGTAGCAGATGACCACGCCACCGGGCGCGAGAGCCTCGGCCACCGCGTCCATGCAGTCCCACGGCGCGAGCATGTCGAGCACGACGCGGTCGACCGACCCGGCACCGACCGTCTCGGGCAGCGCCTCGGCGAGGTCGCCCAGGGCGATCGACCAGTTCTCCGGCACGGAGCCGAAGAACGTCTCGCCGTTCGCGCGCGCGACATCGGCGAATTCCTCGCGCCGCTCGAAGGAGTACAGGCGACCCTCGGGGCCGATCGCCCGCAGCAGCGACAGCGAGAGGGCGCCGGAGCCGACGCCGGCCTCGACCACCACGGCCCCCGGGAAGATGTCGGCCTGCGACACGATCTGTGCCGAGTCCTTCGGGTAGACGATGGCGGCCCCGCGCGGCATGGACATCACGAAGTCACGCAGCAACGGTCGGAGGGCGAGATACTCGTGGCCGTTGCTGTTCAGCACCACCGAGCCGTCCGGCAGATCGATGAGGTCCTGGTGCGCCAGCACGCCATGGTGGGTGTGCAGTTCGCCACCCTCCTTGAGGGTGATGGTGTGCATCCGGTTCTTCGGGCCGGTGAGCTGCACCCGATCGCCGAGGCGGAACGGGCCGGTGGGGCGTGCGGAAGTCATCGGGTGAACCTTTCGTGCACACCGCGGAGGTCTTCCGGGGTGCGGTCAGCAAGAGTGGGCCAGAGCACGGTGGCGCCGAGCCCCTCCAGGGGAACCATGTGCGCAACGCCGATCGTGGCGATTCCGGCGGCAACGCCCGAGCGCGTGCCGCCCGGGGAATCCTCGATCACAACGGCCTGCCTCGGCTCGATGCCGAGTGCTTCAGCCGCCTGCAGATACGGGTCGGGGAAGGGCTTCGGGCGCGGGACTTCGTCTCCGCCGACGACAAGGTCGAAGGTCTCGTCCGGAAGGAGGCCCGCGACGACGAGCGCCATGCGACGATGCGACATCGTGACCAGCGCATTACGGAGCCCGGCAGCTCGATTCGCCGCCAGCAGCTCGCGAGCTCCCGGACGGAAAACGACGTGCCCCCGGCCGAGTTGCTCCATCACCGCATCGGTGAGGTGGTCGATGATCGCGCCTTCCGACATGCGCACGCCGGCATCCTGCAGGACGCGTGCGGAGGTGTCGAGGCCCATGCCGACCAGCTGCAGGGCCTGCTCGTGGTCCCAGCTGCCGCCGAACGAGCCCACGAGAGCCGTTTCCGCCGCCATCCACAGCGGTTCGGTGTCGACGATGGTTCCGTCCATATCCCAGAGCACAGCGGAGAGAGAGGGCGCAGTCACTGCACCAGCCTAGCCGTTGCCGCCCCAGCCGCCCGGCACCTGCCTAAGCTGGAGCGATGACGAACAGGCATCGCCCGCTCCACGGGCTCGGATCCCGGATCCTCGTCGCCGCGTTCGACGGCTGGAACGACGCGGGCGAGGCTGCGACCAGTGCGCTCAGCGCGCTCCGCGAGGCCGGCTCGTACGAGAAGGTCTGGTCGGTGGATCCTGAGCTGTACTTCGACTACCAGTACACGCGTCCCGCGGTCTCCTACGGTGCGAGCGGCGAGCGCGTCCTCACCTGGCCGGGCGCGTCGTTGTGGCGGCCGATCGACGGCTCGACCCCCGAGGTCTGGCTGCTGTCCGGCACGGAGCCTGCGCGTGCCTGGCAGGGTTTCGCCGCGGAGGTCGTCGATCAGGCACTGGCTGCCGATGTCACCGGCTTCGTCACTCTCGGCGGCATGATCTCCGACGTCCCACACACCCGGAAGGTACCCGTCCAGGGGTCGAGCGACAACGCGGACATCCGCGGCGAATCCGGATTCGAGCGGTCGCAGTATGAGGGACCGGTGGGCATCCTCTCGGTGCTGTCGCTCGCGATGGAGGGCGTCGGCGTGCCGGGCCTCAGTCTCTGGGCGAGCCTGCCGCACTACACCGCCGGACAGGGACCGAGCCCGCTCGGCGCGCTCGCCCTGATCGCGGCGATCGGAGAGATCACGGGCACGGAACCTTCGCACGGTTCCCTCGAGGCCGAGGGGCGTCGGTGGGAAGCGGCCGTCGACGCTGCGGTCGCGGAAGACGAGGAACTTGCGGCGTACGTCAGCGAACTGGAGCGCGCTCGGGACGAGTGGGACTCCCCCGATGCGACGGGCGATGCGCTCGCACGTGAGTTCGAGCGTTACCTTCGACGAGACGGAGATGGCCCGCAGCGTCCGTGACGCGGCGGGCCATCGGGCCGAAGCGGATCAGGCGGAGATCGCCGGGATCACGCCGAGACCGAGCAGGATCATCAGCAGGACGCCCAACACCACGCGGTAGATCACGAACGGCAGGAAGCTGCCCTTCTTGAGGTACTGCATCAGGTACTTGATGACGACGATGCCGACCACGAAGGCGACGATGGTCGCGATCGCCGTGTCGCCCATCGAGTAGGTCTGGCCGGTCTCATCGAAGCTCTTGTAGAGCTCGTAGAGTCCCGAGCCGAAAACAGCCGGGATGGCGAGCAGGAACGAGTACTCGGCGGCCGCGGTGCGGGAGAAGCCGAGCGCGAGACCCATCGTGGTGGTGGCCCCGGAACGCGAGACGCCGGGGATGAGCGCGAGCACCTGAGCCAGACCGAACGCGAGCCCGCTCGGGTAGGTGAGGTCCTGGAGTTCGCGATTCTTCTTGCCCAGGTAGTCGGCGAGGCCGAGAATCAGACCGAACACGATGAGGACGCCGGCCACCAGCCACAGATTGCGGAAGGGTCCACGGATCTGCTCCTGCGCGAGGAAGCCGACCACGCCGATCGGAATGGTGCCGATGATCACCAGCCAGCCCATACGGGCATCGGCGTCGTTACGCGGGACCTTCCCGGTGAGCGATTGCGCCCAGCGCGAGATGATCCGCACGATCGTGCGCCAGAAGAAGATGATGACCGCCAGCTCGGTGCCCAGCTGGGTCACCGCGGTGAAGGTCGCTCCCGGATCAGCCCCGCCAGGGAGCATGAGTCCCACGATGCGCAGGTGGGCGCTGGAGGAGATGGGAAGGAACTCAGTGAGACCCTGGACGATGCCTAGGATGATCGCCTCGAGAACGTGCATGAATCAGTAGCTCCGCAGAAGGTCGATCAGCACCTGCTGACCGAACACGAGTGAGTCGACGGGCACTCGCTCATCGACTCCATGGAACATACCCGTGAAGTCCAGGTCGCTTGGGAGGCGCAGCGGAGCGAAGCCGTATCCCGTGATGCCGAGCCGGCCCAGCGCCTTGTTGTCGGTGCCGCCGGAGAGCAGGTATGGCAGCACCGGCGCGCCTGGGTCGTGACGGCCGAGCACGGCGATCATCGCCTCGACCAGATCGCCGGCGAACGGCGTCTCCAGACCGACGTCGCCGACCACCGTTTCGACCGTGATGTCCTCCCCCAGCAGCTCGCGCAGCTCCACCAGGAACTGCGCCTCCGTTCCGGGCAGCACGCGCACATCGATGAGCGCCTCGGCGTGATCCGGGATGACGTTGTGCTTGTAGCCGGCGGTCAGACCGGTGGGGTTCGTCGTGGTGCGCCAGGAGGAGCGCAGGAATCGCTGCGCCGCGCCGGCGAAGGCAGCCAGCTCGTCGGGGTCCGTGGTGTCTGCCCCGGCGATCTCGCGGATGCGCGCAACGAGCTCGCGCGTGGTGTCGGTGAGGACGACCGGCCAGTCGCGCTCACCGAGGAGCGCCACTGCGCGTGCCAGCTTGGTGACCGCGTTGTCGCGGTGGTAGCCGCTGCCGTGCCCCGCGGCACCGGATGCGCTCAGCCGCAACCACAGCAGGGCCTTCTCCCCCACCTGCAGCAGGTAGGAGCGCTGCCCGGCGACATCGACGGAGTATCCGCCCACCTCGCTGATCGCCTCGGTGGCACCGACGAACCACTCGGGACGCTCTTCCACCACGCGAGCGGATCCGTACTCGCCGCCGGCCTCCTCATCGGAGAAGAACACCACGATGAGGTCACGCTCGGGCTTCTCTCCCGCACGAACGATCTCGGCGACCGCGGTGAGGATCATGGCGTCCATGCCCTTCATATCCACCGCCCCGCGACCCCAGAGCAGCCCATCGCGGATCTCACCGGCGAAGGGGTCGACGCTCCAATCCGCCGCTACTGCAGGCACCACATCGAGGTGGCCGTGCACGACGAGCGCGGGCTTGGAGGAGTCGCGTCCCGCGATGCGGGTCATCACGCTCGTACGTCCTGGCGCGGACTCATAGGTCTCCGTCTGCAACCCCAGCGCACCGAGGTAGGCGACCACGTACTCGGCGGCTTCGCGCTCGCCGTTGGCGCGTCCCCCGCCGTAGTTGCTCGTGTCGAATCGGATCAGATCGGCGGCGATGCGCGCGACCTCGGGAGTCTCATCCTGGGCCATGTCTCCACGGTACGGCACGCCCGAGGTCGGCCCGTGTTCGCGACGTCACGAACAGTCGTGCTAAAGTCGTCTCTTGTCGGAACGGCCTGGAAACAGACCGGCACGGCTGCAACAGAACATCACGCGCGGGTGGCGGAATAGGTAGACGCGCTAGCTTGAGGTGCTAGTGCCCGAAAGGGCGTGGGGGTTCAAGTCCCCCTTCGCGCACGTGATGAGCCCCGGAAGAATCTGGTCTGACCAGGAATTTCCGGGGCTCTTTTGTTTGCCTGGAGCGGGAGCTGTCTGGCTGGAACGCTGCTCCCCTGCTGAGAGTGGGAAAACGCATCGGCGCTCGGCGTGCGCGATGCCTTTTGCATCTTCCAGCGGCCGGCATCGCTGCGGGACCGGGACGGCGTGACGGGTTCGGGCATCGCCGACCGCTGTTTGCGCTCACATCCAGCATCACAGACGGAGTTTGTTTGGAACCCATACGAAACTCCGGCGAAACACGCACGTGTGAGCATGTCCTCGTTCTCACATTGATCGGGGCGTCAAGCCGCAGGTGGAACCGGATCCACCGATCCGGATCGCAAGCGCCTGCCGAACACGCCCCTGCATCGGAAGAAGGCGTGCAATGAACCAGTCAGAAGTTTTCCTCAGCCGTCGTACGGTGCTGCGTGGTGCGGCCGTCGCAGCGGTGCTGGTGCCAGTCGGATTGACGTTGGCGTCGTGTGCGGCTCCGGGCGGCGGGACGGGTGGCTCGTCCGCTCCGGCGGGTGAGGTTACGGCGGATAATCCGTTTGGTGTTGCTGCGGATTCGAGTGTTGATGCGGTGATTTTTGATGGTGGTTACGGCGTGGATTACGTCGAGAACGCTGCGAAGATCATGCAGGCGAACAAGGGTTTGTCGGGTGTGAGTGTGAAGGTCTCGGCCTCCACGAAGATCGCTCAGGAGCTGCAGCCGCGGTTTGTGGGTGGTAACCCGCCGGATCTGATCGATAACTCGGGTGCGAACTCGATTGGTTGGAACACGATCCTGGAGCAGTTGGAGGATCTCAGCGAGGTGTTGGAGGCGAACAATCTCGAGGGTGAGAAGATCGCTGACACGTTGTTTGATGGTGTGAAGGCTCCCGGCACGTTTGGTGACAAGTTCGCGGCGTTGAACTATGTGTTCACGACGTATGGGTTGTGGTATTCGGCGTCGTTGTTCGAGGAGAACGGGTGGGAGCCGCCGAAGACGTGGCAGGACCTGAAGACGCTGGGTGCTGCGGCGAAGGAGAAGGGTAAGTACTTGTTCCTGTGGGGCAAGGAAGCCGCGACGTATTATCAGACGTTCGTGATCGATTCGGCTGTGATTCAGTCGGGTGATGATGTGCGGTTGCCGTTGGAGAATCTTGCCGAGGATTGCTGGTCCCACCCCACGCTGCAGGCGATTCTGACCGAGT
>NZ_JBJDRI010000024.1:0-68198 GCF_044987425.1 Microbacterium sp. ZW T5_56
CACCGGGCTTGCCGGCACCGCTGGCGGGCTTGTCGCCAGCGGGCTTCTCAGCAGCGGACTTGTCGGCAGCGGGCTTGTCGGCGGCGGGCTTGTCGCCAGCCGGCTTCTCAGCGGCCGGGGCTGCAGGCGCAACCGGAGCGGCCTCGGGTGCCTTCTCGGCAGCCGGAGCGCTCGGCTTGGGACCCGGCTTCGGGCCCGGCTTGGGACCGGGGGCGGAGGCAGGCTTTGCCGAAGCAGCCTGGGCGGGCGCGGCAGCGGATGCACCGCCGGCAGCGCGCTCAGCCTCCAGGGCAGCACGCAGCTTGCGCGCGACCGGAGGCTCGATGGTGGACGACGGGCTCTTGACGAACTCGCCGAGTTCCTTCAGTTTCGCAAGGGCGACCTTGCTGTCGACACCGAGTTCAGATGCGATCTCGTGTACGCGTGGTTTGGCAGCCACATTTCTCCTGTCTGGGTCCACCCAGGCAGGGCAGACCGTATCAGCGGACGGGTCTCATTTCGAGCCGTTCACTTTGTTTCCATAGCCATTCAGCCGTTTCTCGATGGTCTGCGTGTCAAGTGGCCCCGACACACGGAGTGCCCGTACGAATGCTCGCCGTTGCAATGCCTTCTCCAGACACTGCGCATCGTCGTGCACCCACGCACCTCGCCCGGGCATCGAAGCTTGCTCGTCGATGACGAGAGAGGTTTCGGAGGCCACTACCCGCAGAAGAGCGGAGCGAGATGCACGGCTGCGACATCCGACGCACGTCCGTACGGGTTCCATCTTACACCTCCCGGGTGCATGCTCGCTCTCATCGCCGTCGACCAACACGGCTGTCCTGGCGCGGCATGGCGGTGCTGGAGCGGAATCCCGCACCAGCGTGAGATCACGCGGCGGCGGACTGCTTCGGCGTTTCGCCGACGGGTCCGCCGCCGCGTCGGATCACTTGTCGTCGAGGATCGAGTCCGGCTGGATGTCGATCTTCGCACCCGTGAGCTTTGCGGCGAGACGGGCGTTCTGGCCCTCCTTGCCGATCGCGAGCGACAGCTGGTAGTCGGGCACCAGTGCCCGGACGGCCTTGGTGGTGGCATCCAGCACGAAGCTGGAGGTCACCTTCGCCGGAGAGAGCGCGTTCGCGACGAATGTGGGCAGATCGGGGCTGTAGTCGACGATGTCGATCTTCTCCCCCGACAGCTCCTCGGTGACCGCGCGCACGCGACGACCCATCTCACCGATGCACGCCCCCTTGGCATTCACCTGCGGGTCGTTCGCGATCACGGCGATCTTGGTGCGGTGTCCCGCCTCACGAGCCAGCGACTCGATGGTCACCAGGCCGTTCGCGATCTCAGGCACCTCGAGCGCGAAGAGCTTGCGAACCAGGCCCGGGTGGGTGCGTGAGACGGTGATCTGCGGACCCTTGTTGCCCTTGGCCACCGTCGTGACGTACACGCGGATGCGCGTGCCGTGCGTGTACTCCTCGCCCGGAACCTGCTCCTCGGGCGGGAGGATGGCCTCCACCGAGCCGAGGTCCACGTGGATCATCTTGGGGTTGGGGCCCTGCTGGATGACACCGGCGACGATGTCGCCCTCCTTGCCGCGGAACTCCCCCAGCACCGCGTCATCGGCGATGTCGCGCAGACGCTGGCTGATGACCTGCTTGGCCGCGAAGGCCGCGATGCGCCCGAAGTCCGCGGGCATGTGCTCCTCTTCGCCGATGACGGCGTCCTCGTCATCGAGCACGGGGATGTAGACGGCGACGTGGCCGGTCTTGCGATCGAGCGACGCGCGGGCACCGACGGGCAGCGAACCCTCCGGCGAGGTGTGCTTGGCGTAGGCCGTGAGCACCGCCTGCTCGATGATGCGAATGAGTTCGTCGAAGGGGATCTCCTTCTCTCGCTCGATGTTGCGCAGCAGTCCGAGATCGATCTCCACGGTGGGCCTCCCTATATTCAGCTCTTCACCCGCGAGCGGGCATCCTCTCTAGGATACTCGCTCACGGAGGCGCATGTGATGTGAGGCCTACTCGGACGGATTCTTCGTCCCGGCCGGCACGCGATCGGGAGCGGAGCCGAGCTCGTTGATCGCACGGATCACGTGGAACAGGTGCCCCACCTTGAAGGGGTTCAGGATCATCGTCACCCGCGGCAGGTCCGGCACGTCCTGATCGGCGATCTCGACGGGAAGCGCCGACACCGCCTCGATGCGACCGGAGACGAGCAGGTGGCCGAAGCGCTCGTTGAGCGACTCCAGTTCCTCCGGAGTCGGCACAGCGCGCACACGTAGCACCAGCAGTTCATCGATCCATCGCAGGGAGTCGTAGTTGCGCCAGAATCCGGTGATCTCCGCTTCGGCAGCTTCGACGGAGTCGGTGATGAGGACGCGCTCCAGGTCATCGCCGGACACCACTCCGGCGGGGATCATCTGCTCCTCGACGAAGCGGCGCAGACCCGACCAGAACTCGCCGCCCGGTTCGTCCAGCAGCACGATCGGCATCGGCTCCGCCTTGCCTGTCTGCTGGAGGGTGAGCAGCTCGAACATCTCGTCCATGGTTCCGAACCCACCGGGCACGCACACGAAGCCGCTGGATTCCTTCATCAACATGAGCTTGCGGGTGAAGAAGTACTTCATCGCCACCACGTTGTCGCGGTCGGCGAAGATTGCGTTCGGCCGCTCCTCGAAGGGCAGACGAATCGAGACGCCGATCGCGCGATCCGGGCCAGCGCCCTCTGCCGCAGCCTGCATGATGCCGGGGCCCGCCCCCGTCACCACCATCCAACCACTCTCGGCCAGACGCTCGGCGATATCGTGCGCCTGCTCGTACAGCGGGTCGTCCGACCGCGTGCGTGCGGAACCGAAGATGGTCACCTTCGGAACGCCCGCGTATGGCGCGAAGATGCGGAACGCACGGCGCATCTCCACCACCGCCGACGCCGTGATCTTCAGATCCAGACGCTCGGTGCCGTCGCGCCCCAGCTCGATCGCCGTGCCGATGATGCGGCGGATGAGCTCGCGGTTCGCCGTGATGCCGGCGTCGTGCAGCATCCGATCCATCTCGGCGCGCAGGGTCTCATCGGGTCCGGGGGTCAGGGTGGCTTCGGTCATGCCTCCACCCTCCCATGCCCCGGCGAACAGGGCCTGAACGACAGCGCGCGCCGGTCAGGCACCGATGACGCCGGTCGGGATCAGACCGGAACCGCGCTCGTGGTCATCACGAGAGTCTGTTCATCCGGCATCGTGAACGCCACCGTGATGCGGCGAACGTCGGCCAAGGATGCGACGTGCGTGCCGCCGCACGGGAAGGAGGCCTCCCCCTCCGGCAGCGTGCAGTGCCAGGTTCGCATGTCGGTGATTCCCGGTCCGGCCGTCTCGATGCGGCTGGCCGACCCAGCAGCCACCCAGGTGGACAGCAGAGCGTTCGCCCGCTCTTCACGCTCGGTGAGGGAGGCTGCGAACGCCTCTGTGTCGAAACCCGCCTTGCGCAGGCTCTTACCCAGGCGATAGCGATCGACGCTGCCATTGTGGTGGATGAAGCTGGTCTCGTTGGCGCGGCCCTCGAAGTCAGGGTTGCCGAGCGGGTCGGGACGCACCTCCTTGCGCCAGAGGTCCGCGAGCGCCGCGTCCAAAGCGAGGGAAGCGAGGTGGCAGGCCGTATGACCGCGACTCAGATCGGCGCGACGATCACCGTCGACGAGGGCTCGAACGGCGACGCCCTCGGAGACCGAGCTCTGCCCCTCGACGAGATGCGCAACCAACCAGGTCCAGCCGTCGGTGCCCCGCTTGACCGGGATGTCGGTGCCGATCAGCACGTCCACGCCATTCTCGGTCGCGGCCATCACCGTGTCGCGAACACGCAGTTCTGCGCCTGCGACGACGATCGTTCCGGTGTCGCCCGGCTGGTCGGGCCACGTGTGATCAACCGGGTGGAACGGCGTGGTGTCCAGCACGATCACGGCCCCCTCGGGATGCGGGCGGACGGCCGTCACGACGGCATCGCCCTCGATCGCACCGGAGGGGAAGGTCACGAGCGTCTCATTCACGTCGGCAACTCTCTCACGCCCACGGCCAGGTGGGACGAGCGCGCGCGGATGCTCAGAGATCCGTGCGCTCCGTCAGCACAGACAGGATCTTGGCGAGAAGGTCGTCCTGCGAGGCCAGGAAGCCGGAGGTGGCGAATGTCAGCCGGTTGACGCCCGCGTCCAGCACTCCGGTGCTCAGCCCGGCGTCATCGCGAGTGATCCAGCCTTGATCGGCACCGTCCACGTCGAACTCCTCACCGCTCGGCTCGGACCCCTGATCGGCGCCGCCCGGATACAGCGCAATGGAGATACCACCCTGTTCCGGTTGATGAGCGCCGCACCAGCCGGCGCGTCCATCCCCCGCGAGCGTGTCCCACAGTGGGCCGTACGGCTGGGAGTCGTTCTGCACGCCCGCTTCCGCATCCGACATTCCGCTCGCACGGACGGCGTCCACGATCACGGAGCAGTCCGGCAGCGCCCAGGAGCCTGCCGGCAGCGGGGCGGCCACGGGGCGCTGCCCGATGAGGCGCGCGCCGACACGGCCCACGACGGCGGAGAGCGCATCCTCGGTGCCTGCTCCGGCGATGAGCCAGGAGTCGCCCACCGCGAGCTCTGCCATGCACAGGTCGGGGCCCTCGGTGTCCGGGCAGGCGACGATGTCCGGCGTCGCGAGAGCCTCGTCGGATACCAGTGACAACGGGAGGATGTCCACCGAGACTACCCCGGCTCCTGCGCCGTCCCAGCGGCAGCTGAGTGCTCCCGCGAGCGCGGACGCGGGGTCCGGGCCGCCCGCGTCCGTCAGCGTCCAGGCCGCGGCTGCGATCGCGCCGAGGTCGGCATCCGTCAGCACCTGCGCACAGTCCCCGGCGAAGGCCATCTCCGCTTCCGCGGGTTCGGCGGCATCGTCTACCGGCGTCGTCTCGTCGGTCGGCTCAGCCGACACCGACGGTGTCGACGCGGCCGGGGTACTCGAAGCCGCCTGGCCCGGCTCGGCCGCCGTGCACCCGGCGAGAACCAGTGTCGCCGCCACAGCGGTGAGGAATCGAGCGAGCGGAGAGCGCATTCTTCGATCATAGGGAAGGGCCATACGGCCAGCCGCAACGATTCGGCCACGCCGGGTGGCACGCCTGGCCCGCAGAGCAGGACTCCCTCGGGACGTCCCGATCACCCGCCGACGCGCTCGTCGCAGCGCGTGCCAGGAGCAGCCGCGCACCCACCGTCAACACGTCACCACAGCTGAGCGATGACGTCCGCGAAGACCTCCTCGGCGTCCACCTCCAGACCGCGGCGCTGGAACCACGTGCACACGTTGAGCACGTCGCGATGCAGGAAATCCGCACCCGCAGGATTGGCCGCCAGATCCACGATCTGCGGAAGGTCGATGACCACCACGCGCCCCTGGTGCAGCAGCAGGTTGTACGCGGAGAGGTCACCGTGCGCCAATCCGGCGCGGGCGAAGGCGATCAGCAGCGCGCGCACCTGGTCGAACGGATCGGCCAGTTCTGGCCCGCGCAACCGCGTCTGAGCCAGTCGCGGGGCCGCTTGACGCCCCTGTCCGATGAACTCGAGCAGCACCTCCGTGCCCGAGACCTGAACGGGATAGGGCACCGGGATGCCGGCCTCGTAGGCAGCGCACAGTGCCGCGAACTCGGAGCCCGCCCAGTGTCCTGCGGAGACGGAGCGGCCGTACGCGGACTTCTTCTCCACCGCTCGCACATCGCGCGAACGGCGCAGTCGTCGGCCCTCCTCGTACTGACCGGAGCGGTGGAAGTCGCTGGTTTCGACGCCGCGATAGCGTTTCGCGGCCAGGAGACAGCCCGCCTGGTCAGGAATCGCCCGCTCGATGAGGAAGACGTCCGCTTCCTTGCCGGTCTTGACGATCCCGAGCTCAGTATCGAAAGCAGCCGCGCTCGTCTCGAGCCACGACGGATGTGGAAGCGGGCCGCGCTCAGTGGGTGAGGCGGCAGGCCAGGTGCTCCACCGCTGGTCGGGCCCCGGCTCGCGCTGGTCGAAGGCATGGCCGGCGAGGACATCGTCGTCGAAGACGAATGGACGGGACGAAGAAATAGAAGAAGAGTCGAGGAAGGACTCGAATGACATGAGAGAGGTCTCCAGAAGGGAGGCCGCCGCTCAGTCGATGCGGAACGTCAGATTGCGGCCTCAGGAAGGTGAGAGGGTACGGATGACACCGTGGTCGTGTTCATCGGTCATCACTCCTCTCCCTCATGCCGGCCAGCCGGGTCACGTCGATCGCGACCCGTTCACGCTAGCGTCTCTCTGCTGCGGAGGCAAGGCGTCCCGCCGCTGCGCCAGTGAAGCGCAGCCCTGGTTGCCGACCAAGCCAGGCTCACCCGGTTGCCGCGCAGGCGAAGCGCAGCCCCTTTTGCTGCGCAACCCAGGCTCACCCGGTTGCCGCGCAGGCGAAGCGCGACGAAACGCTCGTGCATCACGCTCGCCCGCCGGCGCGGATCAGCTGGTGACGACCTGCGCGGTGCCGAGGGGCGCGTCGGGGCCCATCTCTGCGGCGATTCGGTTAGCCTCTTCGATCAGCGTGGCCACGATGTCCGCCTCGGGAACGGTCTTGACGACCTGGCCCTTCACGAAGATCTGGCCCTTGCCGTTGCCGCTGGCGACTCCGAGGTCAGCCTCGCGAGCCTCACCCGGGCCGTTCACGACACAGCCCATGACCGCCACGCGCAGCGGCACGGTCATGTCCTTGAGTCCCTCGGTCACGTTGTCGGCCAGGGTGTACACGTCCACCTGCGCGCGTCCGCACGAGGGGCACGAGACGATCTCCAGCTTGCGCTCGCGCAGGTTCAGGGACTGCAGGATCTGGTGACCCACCTTGACCTCTTCGGCGGGAGGTGCGGAGAGCGAGACGCGGATGGTGTCGCCGATGCCCTCCGACAGCAGGATGCCGAATGCGGTCGCGGATTTGATGGTGCCTTGGAAGGCGGGACCCGCCTCGGTAACACCGAGGTGCAGCGGCCAGTCGCCCCGCTCGGCGAGCTGGCGGTAAGCCTTCACCATCACGATCGGGTCGTTGTGCTTGACGGAGATCTTGAAGTCGTGGAAGTCGTGCTCTTCGAACAGGCTGGCCTCCCACACCGCACTCTCGACGAGAGCCTCCGCGGTGGGCTTGCCGTACTTCTGCAGCAGCCGCTTGTCGAGGGATCCGGCGTTGACGCCGATGCGCAGCGACACACCGGCAGCCTTCGCGGCGGCGGCGATCTCGCCGACGTTGCCATCGAACTCGCGGATGTTGCCCGGGTTGACACGAACCGCGGCACAACCGGCGTCGATGGCCGCGTAAATGTAGCGCGGCTGGAAGTGGATGTCGGCGATCACCGGGATCTGGCTCTTGTGCGCGATGGCGGGAAGCGCGTCGGCATCGTCCTGGCTCGGCACCGCCACACGCACGATCTCGCACCCCGAGGCGGTGAGCTCGGCGATCTGCTGCAGGGTGGCATTGATGTCGGTGGTTTTGGTCGTGGTCATCGACTGCACCGAGACAGGTGCGTCACCACCGACCAGAACCTTGCCGACACGGATCTGTCGACTCTTCCGACGCGGGGCAAGGACTTCGCGGGCGGCGGGCATACCGAGATTCACAGCGGGCACCTCCCCAGCCTACGGCCTGGCGCCTGCACGACGGCCGTGTCTCACTCATACGCCCGACGGCGCCGAGCGACACCGGAGCCAACCGGCGTGAGGCGACGGCCGCGCCGCGCCTCGTCCGCCGACGCGATGGAACTCACAGCGCCGCGCGTCACATCGGCGTCATCCGGCGCGAGAGCCACGGGCGCGCTGTGATAGGTTCGGCGCATGCACGCGAACCTGTCCTGGTGGCCCGCCTCCTGAGGCGGTGTTTCGCGTAGCCACGATCCAGACCGCCCCCATTGGGCGGTCTTTCGTGTTTCGAGCCTTCGAATCAGACTCCGCCCCGAACAGGAGAACACATGACCGGGTCGCTGACGCCCGAGACCGATCCGGCCGCGGACGCCGCGCAGGGGTCCACGATCCCGACCTCCGGTGCCTTCGTGCTGCTCGCCCGCCAGGGGTCACCGGATGTGGAGATCCTCACCGGCGAGGTGTCGGATGTCGATCTGCTGGCCGACATCCCGCTCACTGTGGACGAAGTGCCGCGAGAGGTGTTCGCGCTGGTGCCCTATCGCCAGGTGCGCGAGCGCGGCTTCTCAGCTCACGAGGACGATGCGCCGCTGCGGACGCTCATCGTCGACCGGCACGTCCGTGTTCCTCGCGCCGAGCTCATCGCCGAGCTTCCGACGACACCCATCCCGCTCGCCGATGCCGGCTTCGACATCTCCGACGAGGAGTATGCCGAGATCGTCCGCACGGTGATCCGCGATGAGATCGGTCGCGGCGAGGGCGCGAACTTCGTGATCCGCCGTGACTACGTCGCCGGCGTCGATGCCGACCCCCGCGTTGCCGCGCTCACGTGGTTCCGCGCGCTTCTGGAGCATGAGCGCGGCGCGTACTGGACCTTCGCGGTGATCACCGAGGGCCACATCGCCGTCGGTGCGAGCCCGGAGGCGCACGTCTCCGCGCAGGGCGGCGTCGTCACGATGAATCCGATCTCCGGCACGTTCCGTCACCCGGCCGGCGGTGCCACGAAGGAATCCCTCACCGAGTTCCTCCGCTCCACGAAGGAGACAGAGGAGCTGTTCATGGTGGTGGATGAGGAGCTGAAGATGATGTCGGCCGTCTGCAGTGACGGTGGGCGCATCACCGGCCCACATCTGAAGGAGATGTCGCGACTGACGCACACCGAGTACATGCTGCGGGGGTCGAGCCGAATGGATCCGCGCGAGATCCTGCGCGAGACGATGTTCGCTCCGACGGTCACCGGCTCCCCCATGCAGAACGCCTGCACGGTGATCCAGCGTCACGAGCGCACCCCGCGCGGGTACTACTCCGGCGTTGCCGCGTTGTTCACCCCCAACGCCGAGGGCGGCCATGACCTCGATGCGCCCATCCTGATCCGCACCGCCTACCTGGTCGACGGCCGACTTCGCGTCCCGGTGGGTGCCACACTCGTGCGCCATTCGGATCCCGCCGGCGAAGTGGGTGAGACGCACGGCAAGGCGGCCGGTGTTCTGGGCGCGATCGGAGCGATCTCCCGGGATGTGCCCGTCGTCTCCGCCGCGGACCCCGATGCGCCGCAGCCCGAGCCGGTGTCTCTCGCTGCCGATCCGGAGATCGCCGAACTCCTTGCGTCCCGAAACAGCCGCCTCGCACCGTTCTGGATGAACCCACAGGACGGCAGCGAAGAGACGCTCGCAGGCCCGTTCTCCGGCTCGTCGGCGCTGGTCGTGGACGCCGAGGATCGCTTCACCACGATGCTCGCGCATCAGCTCCGCCACCTCGGCCTGAACGCCACGATCGTGCCCTGGAACGAAGTCACCGACGAACAGGTGTCTGCGGCCGATCTGGTCGTGGCAGGCCCCGGTCCCGGCGATCCGCGCGATGACACCAGCGCCCGGATCCGTCGCATGCGGGAGGTGGTCGCCGCCCGCCGTTCGGGCGAGCAGCCGCTGGTGGCGGTGTGCCTCAGCCATCAGATCCTCGCAGACTCGGTCGGCATCGATCTCGGCCCGCTCGATTCGCCGCACCAGGGAGTGCAGAAGACCGTCGATGTCTTCGGCGAGCCCGCATCGGTCGGCTTCTACAACACCTTTACCGCGCGGGTGTCCCCGGGCACCACCACGGTCGCGGATCTGGAGCTGTCCGCGGACGATCGCGGCGACGTCTACGCGCTGCGTGGGCCGCGCACGGCTTCGGTGCAGGGCCACCTGGAGTCGATTCTGTCGCGCGACGGTCTGCACACGCTCGAACGGCTCGTCTCTCAGGCCCTCGCCTGATGGCTCGGGACGGATCACGAGGCTGGGGGTGGCCCTGGTCGGCGTTCTCCCTCGTGATCGGACTCGCGGCACTCGCGTTCGGCGCGGTCCAGCTCGGCGCTGATGCCGTTGAGGCGTCGCGGTCCTCGCAGCCGATCGATGCGACCGTGACCCAGGTGGACTACGCATCGGGCACCGGGATGAGCAAGCGCTACTTCCCCACGGTCACGTACGTCGTGGACGGAGCCGCGTACGAGGAAGCGACCGAGAATCACCGCGGTACCGAACCTGCGATCGGCAGCACCGTGAGCGTGACCTACGACACGGCGGATCCTCGCCGGGTGTCACTCACGGGCGCAAGCGGTGGCGGCGGTGCGGACTGGAGCGGGTCGATCATTCTGCTGGTCGGCGGGGTGGGACTCATCTCGGCCGCCGTCGCCTTCAGCCCCGCCGTGCGTTCCCGCCGCCGCTGACGCAGCACTCGTCCGACTCGGACACGGCTACCAGCGGCATCGGTGCCGGTGCCGGTGTCGGTGCCGGCACCCGTGTCGGTGTCGGTGTCGGCGCCCGTGTCGGCACCCGTGTCGGTGTCGGCGCCCGCGCCCGTGTCGGCGCCCGCGCCCGTGTCGGTGTCGGGGCCGTGCCGGTGTCGGCGCCCGTGCCGGTGTCGGCGCCCGTGCCGGTGTCGGCGCCCGTCGCGGTGTCTGCGCCCGTGGCGGTTGAGCCACCTCGGGCGGAGAGATCGCCGCCGGACGCTGTCTCACGCTGATCGGCCACTACGGTCGGGCGCTGCGGTCAGTCGGCCCCGGAGCCGGTCTCACCTTCTGTCGCCGAAGGCCCCCGACCCGCCAGTTTCTGAGCCCAGCCACCGACCTGATCTCAGAAACCGCCGTCCGAGGGCGACGTGGGTACCGCTCCTGAGACCAGACACCGACTCACCCCCGGACGAGATCCCGCCCGGTAGGCGGTGCTGCACGCACCGCCTACCGGACTCCATCCGCGGCGTGTTCTGCGGCGGATGCTATGGATCCCCCGCTCTGGGTCGTACCTGGTCGAAGACGCCGCCAGACGAGAGTCACCGCTGTTCGGCCCCGACAGCCGGGTCCACGAGGCAATTGGTCTCACCTTCTGTCGCTGAATGCCCCCGACCCTCCAGCTTCTGAGACCAGCCACCCGCTCGGTCTCAGAAACCACCGCCCGACAGGTGCCGGTGCTGATCCTGAGACCAGCCACCGCTCAACCCCGGAGGAGGTCCCGCCCCGCCGACGATGCTGCGCACACCGCCGGGGCCGGACCGATCGGATCATGCGCTGCGGCGGACGCCATGGATCGTCCCTCTGGTCGCACCTTCCGCAGCCAGGTCGTCGCTAGCCGACATCTTCCGAGACCAACGACCGGCTCGCTCTCAGAACATGCTCGCCATCCAGCCTCACGCGACCGATGGTGAGACCAAGCACGGCAACGGCCCTGCCCCGTCGCCGCGGCGACGGCTTACCCCCTAGCCGCGACGGCGGTGCTGCTCCACCGTCAGTGAGACCATGTCGCAGGCATCGACTCCTCCCCAGCAGTCGAAGACAGGAAGTCCGTCCCCCGATGCGCGCGCACGGCCTCGCCGTGCAGCGCCACTGCGTCAGGCTCGGCGGATGAACTCCCAGCCCTCGCCATTTGGACGCCACGCATTCTCGCTCGCGGAAGGGATTCGTGCGGGACTCACACCCGGGGTGCTCCGGGGCCCTCGCTTCGTCCGGCCCTATCGCGGGGTCCGCCGCGCCGCAGACGCAGCCGCTTCCGAACTCGACCCGTTAGATGTGCACGCCGCATCTGAGGAGTACGCGCCTCGGCTCTCGCCCGGCCAGTTCTTCTGCGCAGACACCGCCTTGGCACTGTGGGGAGCGCCGCTGCCGCCCGGGCGTCACGCCCGTCCGCTGCATGTCGGCGTCTGGCATCCGGCATCCCCACCTCGCGTTCCCGGAGTCGTGGGGCACCGGTATCGTCCTCGCGATGACGGCGGCCCGTTCTTTCACCGGCTCCCGATCGAGCGACCCGAACGCGCATGGGTGCAGGTGACCGGAACCTGGCCCGCCGACGACCTCGTGGCCGCGGCGGACTACCTGGTCTCGCCCCGACATGCGCTGACGACGGTGGAGGTACTCGCGGCAGAGCTGGTGCATCAACGTCGGAGCATACACCTCGTGATCCTCGACGACGTCAGAGTCGGCTCGGAGTCGCCGCGAGAGACGCTTCTCCGTCTCGTCCTCCAGCGCCGCGGGCTGCCCGAACCGGAACTGAACGTCGATGTCTTTGACCCCCAGGATCGGTTCCTTGCCCGCGTGGACCTGTTCTATCGACGCTGGAATGTTGCCGTCGAGTTCGACGGGCGCCAGCATGCGGAGGACTTCAGCCAGTTCCGGCGCGACGCCGAGCGCTGGGACGATCTGCGCGCCGCAGGAGTCACGCTGGTTCGCGTCCTCAACCACCAGCTGGCGAACGGGGGCGCCGACGCGGTGAGGCGGGTCGAGCGCGCGCTGCGCGCCGCCGGCTGGGACCCGCTGGGATGACTGCCTCGCCCGATGGTCTCAATGGCAGCAGCCACCGCCCCCGCGCCCGACAGTTCGTGAGCCCAAGGACACAACTGGTCTCAGGTACAACAGCGAGGAGGCGACACACGTGCGAACAGTGAGACCACAAGGCTGGTCTCAGGCGACGCAGCCAGGAGGCGACACAAGCGCAGTCAGTGAGACCACAGAGGTGGTCTCAGGCGATGCAACCAGCGGGCGACCCGAGTGCAGACAGTGAGACCACAAGGCTGGTCTCAGGCGACGCAGCCAAGAGGCAACACAAGCGCAGTCAGTGAGACCACAGAGTTGGTCTCACATACAGCAGCGAGGAAGCAACACAAGCGCAGTCAGTGAGACCACAGAGGTGGTCTCAGGCGATGCAACCAGCGGACGACCCGGGTGCAGACAGTGAGACCACAGAGTGGGGACACGGCACGACGTTGCCGGTGACGCGGCGTATCTGGGTCGCGCGCCTCAGCCGCCGAGGATGCTGATCGGGTTCACGACGTCGGTGACCACCAGCAGCGCACCCATCGCCACCAGGAACACCACCACGACAAAGGTGACGGGCACCAGCTTTGTAGCGTCGACGGGTTTCGGTGCCGGCCGGCCGAGCAGTTTCGCCCACGTGCGCTTGAGGCCGTCCCACAGCGCCACGGCGACGTGGCCGCCGTCCAGCGGAAGCAGAGGGATGAGGTTGAAGACGAACAGTGCGACGTTCAGGGATGCGACAAGGCTCAGCATGCCCGCCACGCGGCTGGCGATCGGCGCGTCAGAGGCGGCGACCTCTCCCGCGATGACGCCCACTCCCACCGGTGAGATCGGTCCGTCGGGATCACGCTCGGCGCCCGTGAAGAGGGAAACGGCCGTGCCATAGAGCTTCTGCGGAAGCTGAACCATCACGCCGGCGACCGCTCCGACGTTGTTGAACGCCTGCTGCGGTCCCGCCCACAGCGGCTGCGGCACCATCGCGGTCTGCGCGGTCACACCGATGAAACCGGCGGGCTGCGTCTTCGTCGTGCCGTCGCTGTTCGTCTCCGCGTTGCCGTTCGATCCAATCACGGGCCGCTCCGTGAGCAGCGGCGTGAGCTGAACCGTCTGCTCCACGCCATCGCGACGGATCTCGACATCGAGCTCCTTGCCCGCGGACGCTGCGATGATCGCGGACACGTCCGAGAACTCGTGCACGGCGGTGCCGCCGATCGAGAGGATCGTGTCGCCCGGCTGGAGTCCCGCCTGCGCGGCGGGAGCGATCGGATCGGTCGCCGCGCAGGTGTCGCCCGCAACATCCGACTGCTGCACGCACTGGCTGACGCTGGCGAGGGTTGTGGTGGCGGTCTGCACACCGAATCCGCTGAAGACGATCGTGAACAGCACGATCGCGAGGATCAGGTTCATCACCGGACCGCCGAGCATCACGACGATGCGCTTCCACGTGGGAAGGGCGTAGAAGGTGCGCTCCTCGGAACCGTCCAGCGTCTCGTCGTTTGCCGCGCGGGCGTCCTGCACCATCGTGGCGAAGAACCCGGCCCCGGCCCGTCCCGCCCTGCTCCCCTTCGGCGATGGCGGGTACATACCGGCCATCGAGATGTAGCCGCCGAGGGGCAGCAGCTTGAAGCCGTACTCGGTCTCCCCGAAGCGACGCGACCAGATCGTCGGGCCGAATCCGATCATGTACTGCCCCACGCGCACCTTGAAGAGCTTCGCGGGGGCGAGGTGGCCGATC
The DNA here is from genome assembly GCF_044987425.1 of Microbacterium sp. ZW T5_56. Lineage (NCBI taxonomy): Bacteria > Bacillati > Actinomycetota > Actinomycetes > Micrococcales > Microbacteriaceae > Microbacterium > Microbacterium sp. ZW T5_56. The sequence goes on from NZ_JBJDRI010000024.1 coordinate 14,145, forward strand.
TCGTGCAGCGCGATCGACACGGCCAGGCCCACGAGGATCACAGCCATGCCGATGATGAAGAAGACGACGCTCACATGTGGAGGCTACCGCCAGCGCCTTTGAGTTGGCTCATGAAACCGTCTCCTGCATCCGGCTACCGCGGCTCTCGGCGCTGCGGGAGCGTGCGACGCGGATGCGGTCACGTCGGGCGCGCCGCATCGCGAAACGCGCCCGCGTGGAATGATGGATGAGCCATGAGCAGCGACATTCCCACTCCGAACCTTCCGCCGGTCCTCCGCCCAGAGAACCCGCTACACCGTTCCCTGCGTGAACTCGCCGATCGCTTCGGCGTCGGCACCCGCGGGGAAATCGGCGACGTGGTTGTGACCGGCATCACCCTCGCCACCGCCGACCTGCGCGCCGGCGAGGCTTTCGTGGCGATCCGCGGCGTCAATCGGCACGGTGCGGAGTTCGCGCCCACCGCGGCGGAGAAGGGCGCCGTCGCGATCATCACCGACGAAGGCGGTGCGGCGATCGCTGCCGACGCGGGTCTTCCGATCGTCGTGGTCGACGATCCCCGTGGCACGCTCGGTGCACTGTCGGCGTGGGTGTACTCCACCGGCGCGGACGACAAGCTCCCGCTGCTGTTCGGCACCACGGGCACCAACGGCAAGACCAGCGTCTCCCACCTGCTGGAGGGCATTCTGCGACAGATCGGCGTCACCACGGGTCTGTCGTCCACGGCCGAGCGACACATCGCCGGTCAGGTCATCGTCTCTCGCCTCACGACGCCCGAGGCCAGCGAGTTCCACGCGCTGCTGGCGCTGATGCGTGAGCGTCAGGTCGAAGCCGTCGCCGTGGAGGTCAGCGCGCAGGCTCTCAGCCGGCACCGGGTCGATGGGCTCATGTTCGATGTCGCGGGGTTCACGAACCTCACCCACGACCACCTCGATGACTACGCCGATATGGCGGAGTACTTCGAGGCGAAGCTGCCGCTGTTCCTGCCGGATCGGTCTCGTCGCGGCGTGGTGAGTCTGGATTCCGCCGCCGGAGCACGCGTGGTCGAGCGCGCCGGCATCCCCGTGGTCACGATCGGCACGCCGTTGATCGCACCCGATCCTGACGCTGCGCGCGCCGCCGACTGGGTCGTGGACATCGTCGAAGAGCGGCAGTCCGGGACGCGCTTCAGCCTCACTGCTCGCGACGGACGCACCCTCACCACCGTCGTGCCCGTCATCGGTCCGCACATGGCGGCTAACGCGGGCCTCGCGATCGTCATGCTTCTGGAGGGCGGGTACGCCTGGGATCGCATCGTCGCCGCGCTCGATCGCGATGGTGGCGTCACCGCGTATCTCCCGGGTCGCACGGAGCTCGTGTCGGGAGAGCGTGGACCTGCCGTCTACGTCGACTTCGGGCACTCCCCCGATGCGTTCGAGAAGACTCTGGCCGCGGTTCGGCGCGTGACGCCTGGAAAGGTGCTGATGCTGTTCGGCGCCGACGGTGACCGGGACGCCACCAAGCGGCACGACATGGGTCGCGCTGGCGTTCTCGGCAGCGACATTCTGGTGATCACCGACCACCACCCGCGCTTCGAGGAGCCCAGCGGCATCCGGCGCACGCTGATCGAAGGCGCACGACTCGCTCAGCCCGATGCCGAGATCCACGAGTACTCACCGCCGGAGACGGCGATCGTCGAGGCCGTGAAACTGGTCGGCGACGGCGATGCGATCCTCTGGGCGGGTCCCGGTCACCAGGACTATCGCGACATCCGCGGTGTTCGGACCCCGTATTCGGCGCGTGAGCTCGCGCGCCGCGCGCTGCGCGACGCCGGCTGGCCTGTCCCCGAGCCGCGCTGGTCTGTCCCTTACAGCGACTGACCCGCGTTCACGGCGCGCTTCGTTTCGCCCTATGAAGGCGTCTACGACTTCTCGGCCAGCGGCTACGACTTCTCGGCCAGCGGCCACGACTTCTCGGCGAGCGTCTATGACTTCTCGATGAGGGCGTCGGCGGCGCGACGTGCCCATGCCTCGGCCTCAGCGAGCGATTCCCGGGTGAGCGCGGTCGGCGCCTCATGCGCATCGACGACTCGCTCGATCAGCTCGACGATGCCGAGGAACGGCAGCCGACCCTCATGGAACGCGTCCACCGCCTGTTCATTGGCCGCGTTGAACACGGCCGGAAACGTACCGCCGGCGCGGCCGACGCGCTTGGCGAGCCGGACCGCCGGGAAGGCGTCGTCATCGAGCGGTTCAAAGGTCCAGCTTGTCGCGGTGGTCCAATTCAACGGCAGCCCCACACCGCCGATCCGGTGAGGCCAGTCGAGCCCGAGCGAGATCGGCAGGCGCATGTCCGGCGGCGACGCCTGAGCGATCGTCGAACCGTCGATGAACTCCACCATGGAATGGACGATGGACTGCGGATGCACGACCACATCGATGCGATCGTACGGCACTCCGAAAAGCAGATGGGCTTCGATCACCTCAAGACCCTTGTTGACGAGTGTCGCGGAGTTCGTCGTCACGACCCGTCCCATGTCCCACGTCGGGTGCGCCAGCGCCTGCGCCGGGGTCACCTCTGTCAGCGACGCACGGTCTCGGCCCCGGAACGGGCCACCGGATGCCGTAACGACGAGACGGCGCACCTCGGCGGAGGTGCCGGAGCGCAGGGCCTGCGCCAGCGCGGAGTGTTCGGAGTCGACCGGGACGATCTGGCCGGGCTCGGCGATCGATGTCACCAGCTCGCCACCGACGATCAGGGACTCCTTGTTGGCCAGGGCGAGGGTCCGTCCCGTCTCCAGCGCGGCGATCGTGGGGCCCAGTCCCACCGAGCCGGTGATGCCGTTGAGCACGACGTCCGCATCGACATCGCGCACAAGCTGCTCGGCCTCGACAGCACCCATCGCGGTGTACTCGACCTGGAACTCAGCCGCCTGCGCGGCGACGGCCTCGTGGTTGGTCCCTGCTGCGAGGCCCACCACTTCGAACCGTCCCGGATTGGCGCGGATCACATCCAGTGCCTGCGTTCCGATCGAACCGGTGGAGCCGAGGATGAGGATGCGACGCATGTCCTCAGCCTAACGATGCCGCTCGCGGGTGCCACCTGAAACGCCCCGCCCGCAGAGGACGACCCACTGCCGGAGGTGCGGGTCGGGCGAGCATGACGCGATCTCACGACAAAGGGCAACGCGCCGCCCCCGAAGGGACGACGCGTTGCTCTGGGAGCTGGATCAGCCTGCGGCGGGCGCGGACGACTCGATCTTCACGACGAAGACGAGCGTCTCGTCGGCGAGCTCGTTGCCGGTGCCGGCGTAACCGCACTTCGGCGGCATGGCCACGAGCACCGTGGAGCCGACCTTCTGCCCCTCGAGCGCACGCTTGAAGCCTGTCACCACGCCCGTGGTGGAGAACGTCGCGGGCTCGCCACGGTCCCAGCTGCTGTCGAAGACGGTGCCGTCCGACCACTTCACGCCGGTGTAGTCGACGGTCACGCTGTCGCCTTCGCCGACGACGTCGCCGTCACCCTCGGTGAGCACGCTCAGCTCCACCTCGCTGGGTGCTGTGGTGCCGGCGGGGATGGTGATGTTGGGCTTGCCTGCGGTGTCGAAGGCGACCTCGGGCAGCTTTCCGGGCTTGTCCGACACGGTGCACCACTGTGCGCCAGGGGTGGCGTCAAGAACATCGAACACCCAGTAGCCGGCCGAGCCGTCCTGCTGAGGTGCGGCGATCACGATGCGGCTGCCGACCGTCGTGCAGCCGAAGATCTGACCGATGCCGGTGGTGGCGGTGAGCTGTTCGGTGAGCGCCGCGCCCGTGTGACCCTGGTCCGAGGTCTGCGTGCCCGTGGCGTCGAACATCGTGACGGCGTAGCTCACATAGTCGCCATCCGCGAGCTTGTCACCGGTGCCGGCGAGAGCGACGGTGCGCTCGATCGCGGTGGGGACCGCGGCGTCGCCGATCGCGATCGTGGGTGCGGCGGTGAGGTCGTCACCCGAGACCGTGACGGACTTCGAGATGTCGCCTTCGGCTGCGGGCTGCTCGCACACGTCGGTGGCGGCGACGGTTCCCGCGGAGGCCGACGAGGAGGCCGAGGCCGAGGAGCTTGCGCTGGGCGAGGACGTTCCCGAACAGGACGTCAGCGCGAGGGCCGCGAGGCCGAGAGCGATCAGGGGGAACAGGCGGCGTGAGCGCACGAAGGCACCTCTCTTGTTCGGACGGATCATTCATTCTCCCGCATTCCCCATACGGATCTGCTGGGAACACCAGGTTCAGGACGCGCGCGGGCGGCGCGGGCATGCCGGGTAAGGAATGAGTCGCGCGGTAAAATCTCCCAATGACCTCTCCCGAGTCCGAGAATGCCGACGCACCCGAAGTCGACACCCGCACGGACTCCGCCGGCACTATGAACCGCGGTGCCTACTCCCTGGGTCGACTGGCGATCGGCTCGATTGCACGACTGATCTATCGGCCGCGCATCGAGGGGCGCGAGAACATTCCACGCACCGGCGGCGTGATCCTGGCGAGCAACCACCTCTCCTTCATCGACTCGTTCGCCATTCCGGTGGCCGCCCCCCGTCCCGTGCACTTCATGGCGAAGTCGAGCTATTTCGACGGCACCGGCTTCAGCGGATGGGCATCGCGAACGTTCTTCACCTCCATCGGCGCGATCCCCGTCCGACGAGGAGCCGGCCAGGCCGCGCTTGACGCCCTGGACCAGCAGCGTCAGGTCCTGGATCAGGGTCGTGCCGTCGCGCTGTATCCCGAGGGCACGCGTTCACTCGACGGCCGCCTCTACAAGGGGCGCACGGGTGTGGCGTTCCTCGCGCTGCAGACCGGAGCACCCGTGGTGCCCGTGGGCTTGATCGGCACGGACAAGGCTCTGCCGAAGGGGGCGAAGCTTCCGTCCCGCTCGGAGCGCATCACCGTGCGCTTCGGTGAGCCGATCGATGTGACGAGGCACGGCTCTGCGGACTCCGGTCGCGCACGCCGCCTCGCCACCGACGAGATCATGGCCGCGATCCACGCCCTTTCCGGCCAAGAGCTGGCCGGCACGTACAACGAGGCTCCCGCGCAGAACCCGATCGAGCGGATCAAGCAGGTTCTCCCCCACGAGCGCCGCTGATAGCCGCACACGACCGTCGGGGGGCGGGTCGCACCGCTCGTCTCCGGTCGCACGCATCAGGCGGTGGTCCTCGACGAGCGCTGGTGGTCATCGTGCACCAGCGCGGGTCACACGACCCGTCTCCGGTCGCACTCCGTTCTCCTCGACACGCGGGGCCGGCCTCTGCACGTCACGGCATCCGCGCAAGTCTCACGGCACCCCACATATCAAACGTGTGGTCGTCGACGAGCGCCGTGAACACCCTTTGAGCACCGCCACCGCGCTCTGCGTCCGAGCCGCACCCTGTGCTACGCGACGACGATCTCCGGCTCCACCCGAACGGGGAAGTTGACGGAGTTCGCGATGAAGCACCACTCGTGCGCGTCGTGGTGAGCGGCGATCGCTCGGTCGACCATGTCGGCGTCGCGGACGGTGACGCGGGGGCGGAGCACGACCTCGATGAAGCGACCGCCGTTGCCCTCGGTGATCATCGTTCCCGAGGCGTCGTCGGTGTATGCCGTGACGACCACGTCGGCCAGCACGCACGCGTGCAGGTAGCTCAGCAGGTGGCAGGAGACCAGGGACGAGAGCAGCAGGTCCTCGGGGTTCCAGCGCTGCGGATCGCCACGGAAGGGCTTGTCCGCGGAGGCGAGCAGGTCGGCTTTTCCATCCACACGCACCGTCACCGAGCGCTCGTAGTCGCGGTAGCCGGTGGTTCCTGCCCCCGTGTTCCCTGTCCACTCGGCGTTCTGGCGATACTCGTGCTGGCTCATGCTGGCAGTCTCTCATGCTGGCGGCGGCGAGCGCCCGGGCCGTGCGCTGGAGCGCAGCTAGGCTAGGACGGTGACGGTGATAGAAACTTTCGGTGTGCAGGATGCGGTCGAGTTGGCCGTGGTGGATCGCAACGGCTTCGTGGAATCCCGGCACGCCGGGGCGGCCATCGTCCTCGCCCCCAATGGTGAGGTTCGGGGCTCCTTCGGACGCACCGATGCGCTCATCCTGCCTCGCTCCACGATGAAGCCGCTGCAGGCCCTGGCATCTCTCACCGCGGGCGCTCAGCTTGCGGGCGAACAGCTCGCGATCTCGACCGCCAGCCACGTCGGCACCGACCTGCACGTGGAAGTCGTCACCGAGATGCTGCTCGGCGGCGGACTGCGCCCCTCGGATCTCGAGTGCCCGGCATCCTGGCCGGCCGACAGCGCCACGCGCGACAACATGATCCGCCGCGGCGAAGAAGTCTCGCCACTGCGCATGGCGTGCTCGGGCAAGCATGCAACGATGCTGCTCGCGTGCCGGGCTTCGGGCTGGGAGACGGCGGGCTATACCGATCCCTCCCATCCGCTCCAGGCGCACGCGCGCGACGTGATCGAGCGTCTCGTCGGCGAGAAAATGCAGATCACCACCATCGACGGGTGCGGGGCGCCGGTGTACGCGATGACGCTCGCCGGCCTTGCCCGCGCGATCCAGCGCGTCGGCACAGCCTCTGAGCGTTCGCCCTTCGCGCTGTATCGACTCGCTGGTGAGCTGATGCGGGCGGTCCGAGAGAACCCGTGGACCATCGAGGGTCCGGGTCGTCCCGACAGCTCTCTCGTCGAGAAGCTCGGCGTGTACTCCAAGTTCGGCGCCGAGGGCGTGCAGACGATGGTGGCTCCGGACGGCACCACGGTCGTGGTGAAGACACTGGACGGCTCCACGCGCGCCGGCCACACGGTTGCCGTCCACCTCCTCGGTCAAGCGGGTGCCCTCACAGCAACACAGGTCGCGGAAGCGGACACCCTGCTCGGTCTTGACGTGCGTGGCGGCGGGCGCCCGGTCGGCCACATCCGTTCCACGGTCCACCTCTGATTTGAACGGTCACGCCCGCTTGGATACACGTGCCGACGGATATCCTGTCGGCCGGATCCGCTCCACGGTGCGCCTCTGATCTCAACGGTTGCAACGGCCCGACACTCTGCCCACCCACTCGGTCCATCCTCACTCCCAGGTCACCCGGGTGAGCGCCGCGCCCATGCGGCACAGCCATGCTCGCCCCGGCAACGCGAAGGGCGGCAGCGAACGATCCCCCGTCAGCGTGCGAACATCGCTGGAGCACTCCGCCGAGATCACCAGCTCCCCCTCGCGTCGCACTGCCTCCAGGAGACGCCAGGCGCGCTGCCACTGCTCCGGATCGCCCACGAGCACCACATCCCGCGGTGGATCGAGCTCCGTGGCGGGAACGTCCGAGACCGAAAGCAACGACGCCGCCCAGATCCGCTCGAGGTGGCGATGCCGCTGCGCTGATCCCCGCAGCACCACCCCCGTGAGCGCACCCGGTCCTGCGGGCCGCCAGCGTGGCACGCCCGTCTCGCGCCCCGCGGCCTCGGCTCGCGACGATCGCAGTGGCGGCATCGCGGATTCCTCCGTGCCCGCCCCGTCCCTCGCCTCGTCGGGACAGAGCAGCTGCACCTCCAGCCCATCGAGGGTGGCACGACCGGGAGGACGATCGGCACGGAAGGCCGACGACTCTCCCCCGGCGAGGAGGTGGTCTGCGCGGTTCGCCTGCGCCAGCACGGCTCTTCGCGGGATGAGGTCGATGATGCGTGCGGAGGGGCCTGATGCACGCTGCGCCGTGACGATCACCGTGGTGCCGGCCATCCCGGAACGACGAACGAGACTCTCGATGCGGGCCGCCGCCTCCCCGGCCCACGGTTCGGGCCAGAGAGTCAGGAGGACGTCCAGGTCGTCGATCAGCACGAGCGCGGGGCTCTCTGCCTCCCAGCGCACCAGCGCATCCCAGGCGGCCTCCGGATCGGACGCGACGCGCAGCGTCTGGCTCACCCGAGCGTCCAGCATGTCGACGAACGTCGTCTTGCCAGACTTGGCCCTCCCCAGCAGCACGAGTCCTCGCTCACCGATAGCGAGGCGCACAACCCGGCGTCGCTGGTGGTCAGGATCATCTGCCACCGCGATGACCAGATGCGGGTCCGCCCCATCCTGATCGCCTTCCGTCTCACTGATGTGTCGATTCACCTCGCTCAGGCCGATCCGATCCGGCAGCGGAGGAAGCCAGGGTCGCGCCAGCGAGGGAATGTCGTGATGAATGCCCGCCACGCGCGCGAGATCCGCGGTCGAGGTGAGCGCGATGCGCGTGCGGATCGGCACGGCATCACCGCTGCGGCGGACGTACGCCATCCCGCGCCCGTCGGGCCCGCCGGAGAGGCGAGCGGCATCGTCGTCCCCGATCACCGCGCGGCTGTCCTGTTCGCTGGATACGCGCAGGGCGATCCGCAACGGGCAGTTCGCCAGTGTGGCGTCGCGCACGACCCCGGCCACACGCTGCGCGCCGATCACCAGATGCATGCCGAGCGCTCGTCCGCGCGCGGCGATATCGGTGAAGACCGGTTCCACCTCCGGATGCTGGGTGATGAGCGCCGGAAACTCGTCCACGACAATGATCAGGCGCGGCAGGGTGACACGACTGTCACCGATATCGCGTGCTCCGGCGGAGGCGATCACCGCCTCCCGGCGTCGGATCTCCGCCGCGAGCGAGCGGACGGCGCGTTCCGCGAGTTCGCCGTCCAGATCTGTGAGCACTCCGACGACGTGCGGAAGGGCCGCAAGAGGCTCGAACGCGGTGCCGCCCTTGAAGTCGGCGAGCATCAGCTGCACGGCGTCCGGTGGGTAGGAGCGACACAGTGCGGCGACCCAGGTGATGAGGAACTCGCTCTTGCCTGCTCCCGTGGTCCCCACGACCACGGCATGAGGGCCATCCGTCACGATGTCGAGAACCGCGTCCTGTCCGCCCGCTCGCCCGATCGATACCGCGAGCACCCCCTCAGCTTCGCCAAGCTGGGCGAAGGGGACGAACGGGTCATCTGACGATGATTCGCTCTGCGCTCGCGCACCGAGGATCAGCGCGGTGTTGACGGCCTGCGCTGTGGACACGGCTTCGCAGCGCAGCGCGGCGGTCACCGCACCGCGACCGACAACCGCAGTCAGAGCGTCGTCCAACTCGATGACCGTGGGCGCGCCGGCGGGAACGCTGCCTCGACGGTCAGTCCAGCTGACCGTCACATCGGCGGGCGGGCGCGGATCCGTCGGCCCGACGAGGGCCAGAGTTCGCGCGCCCGGCGCGCCCAGAGTGTGCGGAAGATCCTCTTGCCAGGGCTCTCCTCGAGCGAGCACCTGCCATCGTCCGGGAGGATGCAGCAGACAGACGTGCAGCACGATGGCCCGCGCCACCGCGGCCGCGACGATCGGATTGCCGCGCACACAGATGTCGCCATCCAGCGCAACGACGACCGGCGAATCCGCAAGCGTCTGAGCGCGCGCACGCAGCTCCTGCACCTCGGGGCGCTCGTCCCCGCGACCGATGCTGGTCTCCACCTGAACCATCCCGCTGCCCAGAGTCACTGTTCCCTCGCGTTGCGGGTGGCTGCGCCAGACCTCCGCGGGCGCCGCCACCAGATCGGCTACGCTCGGATGAACCGCCCACCGATCGCGGCGCGCCCGTCCTTGACGCTGCGCCACGGTGTCCGCCGCTGATTCCATCGCGGCCAAGAAGGACACGCGCTCTCGTCGTCCTTCTCGGCGGCGTCCCCGCGCACGATCCGCGAGTCCCGCCACGAGCATCAGCGGACCGAGTGCCGCGAACCACAGCATGAGCGCCGAGCCGGTCATCATCCACATCCCGACGGCGCCGATCACGGGCACAACAGCCGCCACCAGCGGAAGCGACGTGGGCGGCTGCGCCGTCGGGGCGGGTGGGAGTGTGAGCGGCTCGTCCGCGGAGGACGTTCGTGCGGTGAGGAGGAAGCTCATCCTCCGACGATGCCGGATCGGCGCAGGCGATGCCGACAGAACGTGGACAAGCAGAACAACATGCGGCCGGGCGGCTCCTGGGGAGGAGCATCATGCCCAAGACCGCGACACCGACTACTGCATCAGGCCCACCGGGGCGCTGGAGGTCGCGTCAGCGCGAAGCGGCAGCCCGGGCGACGTCCAGCACGATGATCGTGACGTTGTCGCGACCGCCGTTCTCCAGCGCGGCCTGCATCATCGCCTCGACCGCGTCCCGCGGGTCGGGGTTGGCGTTGAGAAAGTGCTGGATGCCGTAGTCGGTGAGCTCCTTGGTGAGCCCGTCCGAACACACGACGAAACGGTCGCCGTCACAGATCTCGACGCGTACGTAGTCGGGAATGACCTTGTCGCTGGGGCCGACCGCGCGAGTGATGACATTCCCGTACGGGTGATTCTCCGCTTCTTCCGGGCTGAGTCGCCCCGCGGCGATGAGTTCCTGAACGACGGAGTGATCCGTGGTGAGCTGGTCTAGCTGGTCGTCACGGAGAAGATAGACGCGGGAGTCGCCGATGTTGAGTGTGACCCACGATTCCCGGGTGGCGTCGGTGTCGAGATACACACCGGTGAGCGTGGTGCCCGTTCCTTCATCGGTGGTCTCCGGGTGGGACACGATGTCCGCGACCGCGCGAGTCAGCGAACGTTCGATGGCCTTGGCCGAGACCTTGCCCTTCTCGACCATCGCGCGCAACCGATCCACCGTGCTCGCACTGGCGATCTCACCGCCGATATGACCACCCATGCCGTCGGCGACGACGAACAGCGGGTAGCTGGTGAGGAAGGCGTCCTGGTTGACCTCGCGCCGACGACCCGTGTCGGTGGCGCCGTACCAGGTGAGCGTGACGTCATCACCGCTGGGCAACGCAACGACGAGGGATTCGGTCGTGCCGCGCTCCGTCACGCCGGGCCTCCCTCAGATTCTGATGCCTCACGCTGAGGCTTTCATTCATCCTAGTAGACGCCGGCGACATGATCCGGCGAGCGCCACGGCCGGGCCGAGGATCGCTCCGGGCACCCGCCGTCCGAGGCCGAGAGGGCGGTAATTGCGACGTCCCTCGTTGCCTCCCCGCGGTGTGCAGACTACCGTTATTGCTTGCGGACCTCGCATTCCGCATGCCGCCTGATTTTCTGCGCGGAACGAAACAGAAGGAAGGCCCTCATGAGCGATCCGAACGGCTCACAGCCGGAGCAGCCCCAGGAGCCCCAGGGCGCTCCTCAACGGCCGGCCCCGGACTCGGCGCAGCCCGGCGCCTACGATCCGAACGCTGGACAGCCCCAGCCGCCGCAGTACGAGGCACCGGCGGCGCCGCAGTACGGAGCACCCCAGGCTCCTCAGGACAGCGTCCCGCAGCCTCCGCCCTATGGCCAGCAGGCACCGCAGGCACCGCAGTACGGCGCACCGCAGTACGGCGCACCGCAGCCTCCGCAGTACGGCGCGCCACAGGCACCACAGGCACCGCAGTACGGCGCACCCCAGTACGGCGCACCGCAGGCACCCCAGTACGGCACCCCGCAGCCTCCGCAGTACGGTGCCCCGCAGCCGGGTTACGGTCAGCCCCCGTACTCGGGCGGCGGAAACCCGCCGTACGCGCCGGCGCAGGACCAGACCATGGCCATGTGGGCGCACCTCAGTGGCATCTTCTACATCATCCCGCCGCTCATCATCTGGCTGATCGGCAAGGACCGCGGCCCGCGCACCAACGTGGAGGGCAAGGAAGCTGTCAACTGGCAGATCACGCTCCTCATCGGACAGGTCGCTGTGACGATCGTCGCCGCGATCCTCACCGGCATCTTCATCGCCACGGGGGCGTGGGGCGTCGCCGACATCGTCGGCAAGCTGCCATGGCTCCTGTGGGTTGCGAACGTGGTGTTCTGCATCCTGGCGGCTGTCAAGATCAACAGCGGCGGCAGCTACCGCTACCCCGTGAACTTCCGCTTCATCAAGTAATACGCAATGCAGAAGGGCCGGAGCATCGCTCCGGCCCTTCTGCATTGCCCGGTGCTCAGACGACCAGGTCCAGCTCCACGCCGCGTTCTCGCAGCACCACACCGGCGCCGTGCGCCCAGCGAAGCAGACCAGCACGGGAGCGGATCCGCGGGCGCTCCTGGGCAAGCCGACGAACCAGCTCGCCCTTCGCATGCTTGTTGAAGTGGTTGAGGGCGCGCGCGGTGCCGTCCTCCCCCGCAGTCACCACGCGCACGTACGCGCTCGCGACATCGTTCGGTATCGGGCCGAGCGACGCATAGGCCTCCGATCGGAGATCCAGAACGAATGCCGGAGCATGCGCGGAGATGGCAGCCGATACCGCTGGGGCCCACAGGCGCTTGAGGGCACCGAGTGACGGAATCGATGTTCCCGCCGCGAGGCGATATGCCGGAATCCGATCGAGTGCGCCCACGGGCCCGAATGGGGCGGAGTGAATCATGACGTGCTCCCCGAGCCAGCGTCGCGCCGAGCGATCGAGGTCGCTCGCGGCCAGCGCATCGAACAGCACACCGGTGTACCGATCCACTGCCGCGAGCGTCGGCGCATCGCGCAGCGCCGCGTTGACGGCGATATCACCGCGCTGACGTTCGCTGAGCTTCAACACCCGAGCCGCTTCATCGGCGTCCTCCGACAGCGCGACCAGCGCGTCGACGGTGCGCTCACGCTGCGGCAGCAGGTCGCCACAGGCGAGAGCAGCCAGATCCAGCGGTGCGCCCGTGCCGCCGGGACGCTTCGTCTCCGACGGCGGCAGAAGAACCAGCACGATGTCCTTTCCCGATGGCCGAGCGGCCATCACACGACGAAGCGCGCCGACAGCCCGAGGGCTGCCGGCGCGCTTTGAATGGTCGATTCAGCGAGAGCCGATCAGGCGACCAGTGCGGCGTTGCCCGCCACGATGGTGAGGTCCGATCCCTCCATCGACAGGAAGCCGTCCTTCGCCGAAGCGATGACCTTGCTGCCGTCGGTGGTGGTGATGCGCACCTGACCCTCCGCGAGGATGGCCAGCACCGGCTCGTGACCGGACATGAAACCGATCTCGCCTTCGACGGTCTTCGCCACGACGAGCGAGGCGTCTCCCGTCCAGATCTCCGACTCCGCGGAGACGAGGGTCACGTGCAGCGCCATGATCAGGCGTTCTCCTTCTGGATCTTCGCCCACTGCTGTTCGACGTCGGAGATGCCACCGACGTTGAAGAAGGCCTGCTCGGCCACGTGGTCGAAGTCACCCTTGACGATGGCGTCGAACGACTCGATGGTCTCCTTGATCGGAACCGTCGAACCCTCGACACCGGTGAACTTCTTCGCCATGTAGGTGTTCTGCGAGAGGAACTGCTGGATGCGACGTGCGCGGGACACGACGATCTTGTCCTCTTCGGAGAGCTCATCAACACCGAGGATGGCGATGATCTCCTGAAGTTCCTTGTTCTTCTGCAGGATCTGCTTCACGGAGTTGGCCACACGGTAGTGGTCAGCACCGATGTAGCGCGGGTCGAGGATACGCGACGTCGAGGTCAGCGGGTCCACGGCCGGGTACAGACCCTTCGACGCGATCTCACGCGAGAGCTCGGTGGTGGCGTCGAGGTGGGCGAAGGTGGTCGCCGGAGCCGGGTCGGTGTAGTCATCGGCCGGCACGTAGATCGCCTGCAGCGAGGTGATCGAGTGACCACGCGTGGAGGTGATGCGCTCCTGGAGCACACCCATCTCGTCGGCGAGGTTCGGCTGGTAGCCCACGGCCGAAGGCATACGACCCAGAAGGGTCGAGACTTCGGAACCGGCCTGCGTGAAGCGGAAGATGTTGTCGATGAAGAGCAGCACGTCCTGGTTCTGAACATCGCGGAAGTACTCCGCCATGGTCAGCGCGGACAGCGCCACGCGAAGACGCGTTCCCGGCGGCTCGTCCATCTGGCCGAAGACAAGCGCGGTCTTGTCGAAGACGCCCGCCTCCTCCATCTCGTGGATCAGGTCGTTGCCCTCACGGGTACGCTCACCGACACCGGCGAACACCGACACACCACCGTGGTCCTGCGCAACGCGCTGGATCATCTCCTGGATCAGAACGGTCTTGCCGACACCGGCACCACCGAACAGACCGATCTTTCCACCCTGCACGTACGGCGTCAGCAGGTCGATGACCTTGATACCGGTCTCGAACATGGTGGTCTTCGACTCGAGCTGGTCGAAGTTCGGAGCCTTGCGGTGGATGGGCCAGCGCTCGCTGACTTCGATGGTCTCGCCGGGCTCGAGGTTGAGCACGTCACCGGTGGCGTTGAACACCTTGCCCTTGGTGACGTCACCGACGGGAACCATGATCGGCTCACCGGTGTCGCGCACCTCCTGGCCGCGGACCATACCGTCGGTGGGCTTGAGCGAGATGGCGCGAACGAGGTCGTCGCCGAGGTGCTGTGCGACCTCGAGCGTGATCTCGGTCGCGTCATCGCCGATGACGATGGTCGTCTTCAGCGCGTTGTAGATACCCGGAATCGCGTCGTGCGGGAACTCGATGTCGACGACGGGCCCCGTGACGCGTGCGACGCGCCCGACGACCGCAGTCTGAGCTGCCGTGGCGGTGTCAGTCATGGTCTTCTCTTTCGTGATGAGGTCTTAGGACGCCAGAGCGTCCGCGCCGCCGACGATCTCGGCGATCTGCTGCGTGATCTCGGCCTGGCGCGCATTGTTGCGCAGGCGCGTGTAGTCGGTGATGAGCTTGTCGGCGTTGTCCGAGGCCGACTTCATCGCCTTCTGCGTGGCGGCGTGCTTGGAGGCAGCCGACTGCAGCAGGGCGTTGAAGATGCGGGACTGGATGTACACCGGCAGGATCGCGTCCAGCACCGTCTCGGCGTCCGGCTCGAACTCGTAGAGCGGGTACACCTGCGAGGAGGACACGTCGGCGGCATCCGCCTCGGCGATCTCCAGCGGGAGCAGGCGAACGCTCTCCGGCTCCTGGGTCATCATGCTGACGAACCGGTTGTAGACGAGGTGGATCTCCTCCACACCGCCGTCGGCGTAGTCCGTGCGGAACGCCTCCAGCAGGGTGTTGGCGATGTCCTCCGCCGTCGAGAACGAGGGCGAATCGGTGTCACCGATCCACTCGCCGGCGGCAGCCAGCTTCCGGAACTGGAAGTAGCCGACCGCCTTGCGTCCGACGAGGTAGAAGACGACCTCTTTGCCTTCGCTGCGCAGCAGCTCAGCAACCTCCAGACCCTCACGGAGGATCTGGGAGTTGAAGGCACCCGCAAGACCGCGGTCCGCAGCGAAAATCACGACCGCGGAACGGCGGATCTGCTCGGGCTCGGTGGTGAGCGGGTGATCGACATTGGAGTACGTCGCGACGGCGGAAACGGCACGCGTCACGGCCCGCGAGAAGGGCGCTGCCGCGTGTACACGCGTCAGTGCCTTCTGGATGCGCGAAGCCGCGATGAGTTCCATCGCCTTCGTGATCTTCTTAGTGGTCTGAGCAGACTGAATCTTCTGCTTGTAGACCCGCAATTGTGCGCCCATGAGTGTCTCTCCGTCAGGCGATTACGCCCGACGACCCTTGACGATCTTCTCCTGCGTGACGTCGTCCGAAGCGGCTGCATCCACGCTCTCGTTGCCGAGGGCGTTGATCGCGCGGCCCTTGCCGCCGTTGAACTCGAGGATGAACTTGTCGGTGACGCTGTTCAGCTCGGCAACCGTGTCATCATCCAGCACGTTGGTCTCGCGCAGGCGCGTCAGGATCTCGGTGTTGCGACCGACGTAGTCCAGCAGCTCGCGCTCGAACGGAAGCACATCCTCGATGGCGATCGTGTCGAGCTTGCCGTTGGTGCCAGCCCAGATCGAGACGACCTGCTCCTCCACCGGGTACGGCGAGTACTGCGGCTGCTTGAGCAGCTCGGTGAGGCGGGCTCCACGGTCGAGCTGACGGCGCGACGCCTGATCGAGGTCGGATGCGAACATCGCGAACGCCTCGAGCGAGCGGTACTGGGCCAGCTCCAGCTTCAACGTACCGGAGACCTTCTTGATGGACTTGACCTGAGCGTCACCACCGACTCGCGAGACCGAGATACCCACGTCGACGGCCGGACGCTGGTTGGCGTTGAACAGGTCGGACTGCAGGAAGATCTGGCCGTCGGTGATGGAGATCACGTTGGTCGGGATGTACGCGGAGACGTCGTTGGCCTTCGTCTCGATGATGGGCAGACCCGTCATCGAGCCGGCACCCAGCTCATCGGAGAGCTTCGCGCACCGCTCCAGCAGACGCGAGTGCAGGTAGAAGACGTCACCCGGGTAGGCCTCGCGTCCCGGCGGACGACGAAGCAGCAGGGAAACCGCACGGTAGGCCTCAGCCTGCTTCGACAGGTCGTCGAACACGATGAGGACGTGCTTGCCGCCATACATCCAGTGCTGACCGATGGCCGAGCCGGTGTAGGGGGCGAGGTACTTGAAGCCCGCGGGGTCCGAGGCGGGAGCGGCCACGATCGTCGTGTACTCCAGCGCGCCAGCCTCTTCGAGCGCGCCCTTCACCGAAGCGATGGTCGAGCCCTTCTGGCCGATGGCGACGTAGATGCAGCGGACCTGCTTGTTGACGTCACCCGACTCCCAGTTGGCCTTCTGGTTGATGATGGTGTCGATCGCGATGGCCGTCTTACCGGTCTGGCGGTCACCGATGATCAGCTGACGCTGGCCACGACCGACCGGGATCATCGCGTCGATGGCCTTCATGCCGGTCTGCATGGGCTCGTGCACCGACTTGCGCTGCATGACGCCCGGTGCCTGGAGTTCGAGAGCACGACGACCCTCGATCGAGCCGATCTCACCGAGACCGTCGATCGGGTTGCCGAGCGCGTCAACGACGCGGCCGAGGTAGCCGTCGCCGACCGGGACCGAGAGGACTTCGCCCGTACGGGTGACTTCCTGACCGGCCTCGACGCCCGAGAACTCGCCCAGGACGACGACGCCGATCTCGTGCTCGTCGAGGTTCTGGGCAAGACCCAGGGTGCCATCGGCGAATCGGACGAGCTCGTTGGCCATCACGCCCGGGAGGCCCTCGACGTGCGCGATGCCGTCGGCAGCGTCGATGACGGTGCCGACCTCGGTCGCGGAAGCGCCAGGGGTCTCGTAAGCGGCGACGAAGTCCTTCAGCGCGTCACGGATGACATCGGGGCTGATAGAGAGATCTGCCATTGTGTTCCTTCGTTCAGTGGGGCCCTGCCCCGAAGTTCTCCGCTGGTGCGGGAAAGTCTGGTGTCAGCCGATGAGCTTGTGGCGCACGTCGGCCAGACGCGACGAGATCGATCCGTCGATCACGTCATCGGCGATCTGCACGCGCAGTCCCCCGACGACCGTGGGGTCGATGACCGTGTTGAGCGTGACGCCGGAGCCGTACTTGGCTGCCAGCGCCGCGGTGAGGCGCTTGCTCTGCTCGTCGTTCAGCGGGGCGGCCGAGACCACCGTGGCGACCGTGCGGCCGCGCTGCGCCGAGACGATGTCCATCGCCCTGTTCAGCAGCTGACGAACGCGCCGCTCCCGCGGGAGCTGCACGAGCGAGGAGACGATGAGCGTCGTGGCGGCGGAAGCGGCACTGCTGATCAGCTTCTCGACGAGGGCACCCTTCGCCGCAGACTGACCCAGGCGGCTGCCGAGGGCGAGCTCCAGCTCGGGGTTCTGAGCGATGGTACGAGAGAAGCCGAACAGCTCTCCCTCGATGTCGGCGTTCACATCCGCGGCCGAAGCCGAGCGGATCGCGAGCTCCTCGATGCCGTCGGCGAGACCGGCGGCATCAGACCAACGCTGTGCGGCGACGGTGGTGAGGACGTCCACGGCTGCGGCGCTGAGCGCCGAGCCGAAGACAGCCTTCACGACCTGTTCACGCGCGGCCACGGGGGCTGCGGAGTCGGACAGGGCACCGGCGAGCTGCGTCGACTCGTTCACCGCACGCGCGGCTGCGAACAGGTCGCGTGCGGTGGCGAGATCGAGCGTGTGCGCGTCGAGCGCCTTCACCGACGCCGCGAGTGCCTGAGTGGTCGCGCTGCCCATCAGTGGTTCGCCTTCTCGGAGGCCTCGAGGTCAGCAAGGAAGCGATCGACGACAGCCGTAGCCTTCGTGTCGTCGTTCAACGTCTCGCCGATCACGTTGCCCGCCAGGCTGAGGGCCAGCGTGCCGACCTCGCCACGCAGGGAGACGAATGCGGCCTGACGCTCAGCCTCGATCTGCGAGGAAGCAGCGGTCTGGATGCGCGCGGCCTCCGTGGTCGCGGCCTCCTTCGCCTCGGCGACGATCTTCTTGCCATCCTCGCGGGCGGCGTCACGGATCGTGCCGGCTTCCTTGCGTGCCTCGGCCAGCTGCGCGGTGTACTCCGCGAGAGCCGCCTCGGCCTGCTTCTGAGCCTCGTCGGCCTTGGCGATGTTGCCCTCGATGGCCGCGGAGCGCTCGTCGAGCATCTTCGTGACCTTCGGAAGGGCGACCTTCCAGACGACCAGCAGGATGACGACGAAGCAGACCGCGGACCACACGATGTCGTAGATCGCCGGAATCAGCGGGTTCGGAGTCTCCCCCTCGCCGGCTGCGGCAGTGACAAGAGCGTTCAGCATCCTGTCTCCTTACGTGTCAGTAGGTGAATCAGCCCTGGAAGATGAAGTAGGTCGCGATGCCGATGAAGGCGAGCGCCTCGGTGAAGGCGATACCGATCCACATCATGACCTGGAGGCGACCCTGCAGCTCGGGCTGACGGGCGACACCCTCGATCGTCTTGCCGACGACGATGCCCACACCGATGGCGGGACCGATGGCCGCGAGGCCGTAGCCGATCGTTCCGACGTTTCCGGAGACTGCGGCGAGAATCGTGGTAGCGTCCACGGTTTTTCCTTTCGTTGGGTGGGTACGGCTTGTGCCGACCCGCTCAGTGCTCGTCTGCGACTGCGAGCTGGATGTAGACCGCAGTCAGGATGGTGAAGACGTACGCCTGGAGGAAGGCCACCAGGAGCTCGAAGATGGTGTAGGCGAAGCCCGCTGCGAGCGTGCCGACACCGAGGATGGGGAAGAAGCCACCGGCGTGGAAGAAGAAGAACCACGTGGCCGAGAAGAACAGCACCAGCATGAGGTGGCCGACCATCATGTTCATCAGCAGTCGGAGCGTCAGGGTGACGGGACGGATGATGAAGGTCGAGATGAACTCCAGCGGCGTGACCAGGAAGTAGATCGGCCACGGCACACCCGAGGGGAACAGCGAGTTCTTGATGAAGCCCTTGGGGCTCTTCTTCAGACCCGCGTAGATGAAGGTCACGTATGCGACCACGGCGAGCAGCAACGGCATCGCGATGATCGAGGTACCCGCCAGGTTCAGACCCGGAATGACACCCGTCAGGTTCATGAACAGGATCATGAAGAACAGGGTGGTCAGGATCGGAAGGAAGCGGTTGCCGTCCTTGCGTCCGAGCAGGTCATGCGCGATGTTGACGCGCACGAAGTCGAAGCCCATCTCGACGATCGACTGACCGCGTCCGGGGATCAGCTTCATCTTGCGGGTGCCGAGCCAGAGGATCAGCACGAGCACGACGGTGACCAGGATCTGGATCAGGTGGATCCGGTTGATCGCGAACGGCGTGCCCTCGAACAAAACGATATCCGGGAAGAACTCCCAGATGGAGGGGGCATGGAAGCCGTCTTCGTCCTCAGACGATGCGGCTGCGGCGATAAGGCTCGCGGCGTGGATCACAGGTTGCGGCTCCAACTTCGGGGCACCGGGCGAGCCGATACGACGATGGGTGAGACGGCGTCATCCCGACCTTCGCGCACAAGAGGCGCACCACAGGCCAGGGGAACTTCTTCAGCCTATCAAGATTTCCGGGATGTCACGAATCGAATCACGGGCGATCGGACGGCTTCTCCGCGTTGCTGGATGACGCATCCCGATCAGAAGGCGTATCCTCCCCCGCTGCCGGGTTCCGAGCTTCCTCTTCATCGTCGAAGGTCTCGGGCAGGTCAATGTCGGAGACGTAGGGGATGCGCATCTTCATCATCACGATCACATCGACCACGAGGGTCGCGAGAATACTGACCACCAGGGCGACGAAGAACACCATCGAGTCGAGCCAGGCCGCCCCACGGAGCAGGAAGAGCGCGGCGATGAAGATCACGAACTTGATCACCCAGCCGCCGAGCACGATCGAGAAGAACAGCGTGGGATAGAGAGGATCGCCGTTCCAGCGATTCGCGATCAGGATGCTGCCGCTGGTGATGCCGAGGAACAGGGCGGCGAGGACGACACCCACGAGCGCGCTGAACAGCCCGGAAGTACCGGACACGGCGAATCCGATCGCCGCACCCGCCACAGCGAGCACGGCGGTGACAATGGCGGCGACGGTGAGAACCCGCCGAAGGACGGGATTACTGGCGACGGGAGCTGCGGGGGTCATTTCGAGGCCTCCTGGAGGGCGCGGCGTCGTGCGCGGCGCGCGTTTTCGGGTGGGATGAAGGTGACGACGGCGCACGCGGCCAGTCCGATCGCCGCGAAGACGATTCCGAGCCAGTAGCCGCCGGGCCAGCGCTCGCGCACCGCGACATACATCAGCAGCACAGACAGCGACAGCACGGCCGTCCACGCGTAGAAGATGAGCGTGGAGTCGCGATCGGAGTGGCCGAGGTCGAGCATGCGGTGGTGCAGGTGCTTGCGATCCGGCGCGAACGGGCTCTTGCCCGCCCCCATGCGACGCAGCACGGCGAGTACGAAGTCGGCGAGGGGGAAGATCACGATGATGATCGGCAGCAGCAGAATCGGGATGAACGCTCCGAGCAGCATGGACTGGCCGAACGTCTCGGGGTCCAGCATCTCCGGCGTGATGCGGCTGAGGATCGCGATGGTGCAGGTGCCGAGCAGGAGGCCGAGCAGCAGGGCGCCCGAATCTCCCATGAAGAGCTTGGCGGGTCGCCAGTTCAGCGGCAGAAATCCAGCGCACGCCCCCACGATCACGGCCGCGAGGAAGGTGGCGAGGTTGAAGTTGTTGTCGCCACCGGTGTCGCGGACGAGCAGGTAGGAGTATGCGAACAGCACGCCGGCGGCGATGAACACCGTGCCGGTGAGCAAGCCGTCGAGGCCGTCGATGAAGTTCACCGCGTTCATCACGACGACGATCACGATCATCGTGGCGGCGATGCTGATCCAGCTGGAGCCGACCATGATCCCCCCGATGGGCAGCGCGATGATCTGCAGCCCGCCGCCGATCGTGATGATGCCGGCGGCGATGAACTGCGCGCCGAGCTTGATCATCCAGTCCAGGTCCCAGATGTCATCCGCCGCACCGACGCCGACGATGAGCGCGGACGCGATCAGGATCGAGATGATCGGCGCCGGATCCGCCCAGAACGGGGCGAAGTAGGGGTTCGCCCGCGAGATGAGGACCATCAGCGCGAACGCCAGGAAGATCGCGATGCCACCCAGACGCGGCGTGGGCGTGGTGTGCACGTCGCGCTCGCGAATGCCGGGGTACAGCTTGAAGCGCATGCTCAACTGCCATACGCCCCACGAGAGCATGAGCGACATGGCTCCCGTGAGGATGATGGCGAAGAGATACTGCTTCACGCGTGCTCGCCGCCGGGAGGGCCTTCCACGCTCGCGGCGCCGTCGGCAGCGGAAGCATCAGTGTCTGAGGTGGAAGCGTCCGTAACGGAGGCTCCCGGCGCAGGAGCGTCTGACGATGAGTCATCTGCAGCAGGGACATCGGTATCCGAGGTCAGCGCGATGGTGACCGGCACCGGATCGGCTTCGAGAAGGTCGCCGAGCACCTCGCGGAGTCGATCGCGGGAGATCGCCCCCTCGCGCAGCACGCGTACGACCGGCTCCTGCCCCTCGGGGAGGTCGGCAGCGCGGACCAGGGTGGTGGCATCGATGATCGTCGAGGCGATGCCTTCGGTGACCTCTCCCCCGTCGAGGTAGACGGCCACGGCGTCGCCGAGCATGTCCTGCGCCTCGGCCGCGTTGCGTGCGGCTGGCCGGCCCGTGAGGTTGGCGCTGGACACGGCCAGCGGGCCGGTCTCCATCAGCAGCTCACGGGCGATGCGGTGATCGGGCATGCGCACGGCGACCGTGCCGCGCGTCTCGCCGAGATCCCACACCAGGCTCTCCTGCGCCGGCAGGACGATCGTGAGGCCGCCGGGCCAGAAGGCGTCGATGAGGTCGTTGACTGCCGCGGGCACTTCGCTGACGAGTGCGGTCATCGCGGCGACGCTGCCCACCAGCACAGGCGGCGGCTGGTTGCGTCCGCGCCCCTTTCCATCCAGCAGTCGCTGCACTGCGGCAGGGCTGAACGCGTCTGCGCCGACGCCGTACACGGTATCGGTGGGAAGGACGATCAGCTCGCCTCGAGCGATGGCCTGGCGGGCATGACGCATGCCGCTGAGCAGCTGCGTTTCATCAGAGCAGTCGAAGACAGGAGACATGGCGGCTCCAGTCTACGGCGCGCGGCCCTGCGGTTCCCGTGAGACTTGCGTCTGCGGGCGATAATCGCCGCGTTGCACGGATTCTCGCCCACAGACGGAAGTCTCGCGGGGTATGGGTCCAGCGCACGGAGGGGACGCGGGCCGGGGGCGGGTTCCGGGTCAGGATCAAGGGCCGGATGAGGGCCGGGAGTGGGATGAGGATCAGGAGTGGGATGAGGGTCAGGGGCGGAGGGCGGTGGTTACGCGGTCGCGGTGGGTGAGGTCGGGGTGCGTGGCGGCAGCCTGCCAGCCGTCGGCGGTCAGGATCTCCCGCACGCCCTCGCCCTGCCATTCACCGTGCTCCAACACGATCATTCCACCGGAGTGAGCAAGCCGCAGCCCCACCCGCGAGATCGTGCGGATGTCATCGAGGCCATCCTCGCCGCTGTACAACGCCTCCCGCGGATCGTGCAGGCGAACTTCCGGATCGCGCGGAATCGCGCCGGCCGGAACGTACGGAGGGTTGGATGCGACGACCGAAACCGTCCCGGCGAGATCCTCGAGCGCGTCGACGAAGCTGCCGTGGCGAAGTTCCAGGTTTCCGTCGGTGAGTCGTGCAACGTTGCGCGCGGCCCAGCGGTGCGCGTCCGCGCTGCGCTCCACGGCGACAACGCGCGCATGCGGGACTTCGGTGGCCATCGCGAGCGCGATCGCACCGGAGCCTGTGCCCAGGTCGACCGCGAGCGGACGCGGCGAGGGCATGGCCGCGAGCGCATCGATCGCGAACTGCGCGAGGATCTCCGTCTCAGGACGCGGGACGAACACACCGGGTCCGACGGTGAGTTCCAGGTGACGGAACGGGGCGAGCCCGGTGATGTGCTGCAGGGGAACCCGCTCGGCTCGGCGAGCGATCACCTCATCGAACGCGGCTGCCTCGTCGGGGGTCAACTCTCTCCCGGTGACGACAGCGGCCTGGACTGCGCCGCGGGACAGATCCAGCACGTGGGCGGCGAGGAGCTCGGCGTCCACCACCGCGTCGAGAATGCCGGCTTCCGCGAGCACGGTGGTGCCCGATTCCAGGGCAGCACGCAGAGTGAGCGGCGAATCCGTCGTCATCGGTCCTCTTCCTCGGGAGCGTCCGGGCGACGCTCCCCCAGCCTATTGCGGTCGTCGCACCGTCAAGCAGCGTCAAGTAGCGTCAACGGACGGATGCCGACCCTGACAGCGGCACCTCGTCAGCTCAACCTCACCCCATCACCCCGTCAAGCGACGTCACCCCGTCACCCCGTCACCCGTCAAGCGACGTCACATTACGGATACCGGACACCCGGGCGTCGTATCGTGCCAGAACGGCAACGCTGCTCGTCCAACCCGAAAGGCCCCGCACATGGCTGGTATTCACGCAGACATCACCTCCACGTTCGGCGACACCCCGCTGGTGCGCCTCAACCGTCTCGGCGCGGACACTGGTGCCGAAATCGTCGCCAAGCTCGAGTTCTTCAACCCGGGTTCATCGGTGAAGGACCGTCTCGCCGTCGCCCTCGTCGACGCAGCAGAGGAGTCGGGTGCGCTTCCCGCCGGCGGCACCATCGTCGAGGCGACCAGCGGCAACACGGGAATCGGCATCGCACTGGTGGGCGCTGCCCGCGGCTACAAGGTGATCCTGACCATGCCGTCGTCGATGTCCATCGAGCGTCGCGTGCTGCTGCGCGCATTCGGCGCTGAGCTGGTTCTCACGGACCCCGCCGGCGGAATGAAGGGCGCAGTCGCCGAGGCAGAGCGCATCGTCGCTGAGACTCCCGGCGCGATCCTCGCGAGCCAGTTCGCGAACGAGGCGAACCCGGCCATTCACCGCCGCACAACCGCACAGGAGATCCTGCGCGACACCGACGGCGCCATCGACTACTTCGTGGCCGGAGTCGGCACCGGCGGCACCATCACGGGCGTCGGCGAGGTGCTGAAGGAGAAGGTTCCCGGCATCACGATCGTGGCCGTGGAGCCGAAGGACTCGCCCCTGCTGACGCAGGGCACGCCCGGCCCGCACAAGATCCAGGGCCTCGGCCCGAACTTCATCCCCCCGATCCTGAACCAGGGCGTCATCGACGAGGTGATCGACGTCGCGTTCGAGGACGCTATCACCTCCTCCCGCGCGCTGGCCGCGGACGAGGGCATCCTCGCGGGTATCTCGGCGGGTGCCGCCGTGTGGGCAGCACTGGAGGTGGCCAAGCGCCCGGAGGCTGCGGGCAAGCGCATCGTGGTCGTCATTCCCGACACGGGCGAGCGATACATCACCACCGCGCTGTTCGAGGATCTGCGCGAGGGCTGAACCGTCAGACGTGCGGAACGGGCCGGATCACATCGATCCGGCCCGTTCCTGTTGGCATTCCTCACCAGTTCGGTCATATGGATTGGCACCGTCATATGGGCGGGCACTGTCATACTCGACCGACGCCGTCCGCGAGACGGCAGGATGGAAGCATGAGCGCCCTTTCCCGTCTGCGCGAGGACCTCGCCGCCGCGCGTCTACGGGACCCGGCGGCGCGCACCTCGCTGGAGATCGCGCTGCTGTACCCCGGCCTGCACGCGCTGTGGGCGCATCGACTCAACCACTGGCTCTGGCAGCGTAATTTGCGCTTCCTGGCACGCGCGGGATCACAGTTCACGCGTTTCCTCACCGGAATCGAGATCCATCCGGGCGCGAGCATCGGTCGCCGATTCTTCATCGATCACGGTGCCGGTGTGGTCATCGGGGAGACGGCCGTCGTGGGCGACGACGTCATGATGTACCACGGCGTCACCCTGGGCGGACGTACTCATGCAGCGGGCAAACGCCACCCGACCATCGAGGACGGCGTCGCGATCGGCGCGGGAGCGAAGGTGCTGGGCGACATCACCATCGGGGAACGATCGGCGATCGGCGCGAACGCCGTCGTCACCCGTGATGCTCCCGCCGACTCGGTGCTCATCGGCATCCCCGCGAAGGCGCGGCCGCGCGTTCCCGGCGAGGACACGCGCGCTGTCCTCACTGCGCCGGAGTACATGATCTAGTCCAGACGCGACCCACAGATGACACCCGCGCCGTCCCAGCACGCACCTGTGGCATCCAAGAATGCGCCCCGCACTCACCCCAGACACACCCGGGTCCCCTCCCCGCGTGCACTACCTGATCTCATCAGCTCCCTTACAGAACACACCTGCGCGCGCCCACGCCATAGGCTCGAACGGTGACCCGGATCCATGACCTCACCGTTGTCGAGCTCACCGCCGAGATCGCCGCGGGCGCGCTGAGCCCGACCGACGTCGTCGCGCACTACCTGGAGCGAATCGACCGGTTCAACGCAGAGGTCGGCGCGTTCACAGAGGTCACCGCCGATGCTGCAGTGCAGCGCGCATCGGGAGAGCTGCCAGCGGGGCGGTTGCGCGGCATCCCGTTCGGCGACAAGGACCTGGTCGCCCGCGCCGGAGTGCCCACACGATACGGCTCGCTCGCCTTCGCCGACAACGTGCCCGTCACATCGGATCCGCTGGCTGAGGCACTCGATGCCACGGGCGGGATCAGTCTCGGCAAGACCACCACACCGGAGTTCGGTCTCACTGGCTTCACGGAGCCGCGGGTGGGACCCGCGGCGAGGAACCCGTGGGACACGATGACGGGCGCGGGCGGCTCCAGTGGCGGTGCCGCCGCCGCCGTTGCCGCAGGCCTGCTCCCCTGGGCTCCGGCATCCGATGGCGGCGGGTCCATCCGCATCCCCGCGGCCACGTGTGCGGTGGTGGGGCTCAAGCCTTCCCGCGGCCGGCTGCCGATCGGCGCGGGTCTGGATTCCTACGACGGTCTCGCGGTGAACGGCCCGATCACCCGCACGGTCGCCGACGCCGCCCTGCTGTTGGACGTGCTGACGACGATGGCACCGTCGCACCGCTCCGTCCTGGCGCCAGGATCGGGTCCGTTTGTCGACGCACCCCGCGAAGGGGTCGCGGGCATGCGGGTGGGGATGACTCTGGTGACCCCGTGGGACGAGGCCATGGATCTCATCCTGGACCCGCACGCGCGGGCGGCATACGACTACGCGGCCCGTGTGCTCGCGTCCGCTGGCGTCAGGGTGGAGAGCGCGGATTGGCGACCCACCGGGTACCCGGAGCTGTTCGGAACTCTGTGGCGCGCGAGTGCTGTCACACTGCCCCTCGATGACTCGGCCCTGGATCGGGTGGAGCCCATCACCGCTTGGCTGGCCCGTCAGGGACGTGCCCTCGATGCGCAGCGACTCGTGTCCGCCTACGCTGCGGCACGGCTGTTCGAGCGTCAGACCATCGAGGCCTTCGCCGATGACGACGCGATCCTCACGCCCGCCCTCGCTCTCAGCCCACGTCCGCTCGGCTGGTACGACACCGCCGACGCCGAGCGCACCTTCGACCAGCAGGTCGAGTACGCGCCGCACACCAGTTGGGTGAACGTCGCCGGGCTCCCCGCGATCACCGTTCCCGTGCTCGCCGACCCGTCCGGACGTCCGTGGAGCGTGCAGCTGGTGGGCCGCCCGGGCGGTGAGCGCGCGATCCTCGCACTCGCAGCGCGCTTGGAGGCGGAGCGGGGCCCGCTTCCTCGTCCGCCCGCCTTCCGCTGACTCCGCAACCGTCGCTACCTACCTCACGCCAAGCAACCTCGGTTGACAACGGTCACCAAGCAACCTAGGTTGACATCATGACACAGACCACGATGGTGGATGTCGCCACCGACACCTCCGATCCACGCGCGGGGCTGCGGGCCGTCGTCTCCCTCCGCGAACTCACCGAGTCGCTTGAACTCCGACAGGTCGAGGCCGCCTTGCGCGCCGGCATGAGCTGGACCGACATCGCTGCGGCTCTCGGCGTCACACGTCAGGCCGTCCACAAGAAGTACAGCCGCCGTGTCGACCCGACCATCGCGCTACCGCGGAGGTCGTCATGAGCCGCCTCGCCGCCACTCTCGCCGCCTCGCAGACGCTGTCGATGGCGGGATTTGCCGAGGCCGCGCGGCATCACCGCACCGTTGCCGACCTGGACGATCTGCTGATCGCCCTCACCGTCGACGATGGGCTGGGCGGGCAAGCGCTCCGCGCCGGCGGCGTCCAGCGGGACGACCTGCGCACGGCGATCGTGGCTACCCGAGCACACCGGCTCGCTGCGCTCGGCATCGCCGTGGTTTCCCCGGAGCCCGAGGATTCATCGGGGCGCCACATGACCCGGTGCGAGTGGAGCGGTCGCGTCCTGCAGCTGTTCCAGTCGGTGCCGGTCACACACGACTTCTCGGCGACGATCCTGCGCGCTGTGCTGGACGAACCGAGCGGTCACGTCGCGGAGGTTCTCGCGCACACGACCCTGGACCGGGCGGAGCTCGAGCGGGTGCTCGACGCGGCGGGCGACACGCCGCCACCGCGACCAATCGACACTGGCGTTCTCAGCGGGAGCGTGGGAGTTCACGTTGCTGCGCCGGTCGAGGTCGTCTGGGACCTCCTCGCCGACCCGCTGCGCCTTCACGAATGGGCGCCGTCGGTCGGTGAGTCCGCACTGTCCATGGACAACGGCAGCTGGCTTGCGACCACGCCGGCGGCGGGTCCCGACGGTCGCCCCCTGCGGGTACGGGACGGCATCCGCCACCAGCACTGGACTCTCCTCGGCGCGAGCATGCCGACGCATGTGGAGTGGCAGGTGACATACCCCGACCTCCCCCGAGCGAACCGACAGCGCCTACTTCTGGAGCTTGCGCCGTCGGCGGGCGGCGCGCGCGTCGACGTCACAGTGCAGTGGCACCGCACCGCTCCCGGTCGCTCCGGGCTGGGGAGGATCCTTCGCCCGTTCACGCGCTGGGCGACGCGGCAGGGAGCACGCAGCACGGCCCAGGCGATCACCAACGTGTTCTTCTCGTCGAGCCGCTGAGATCACACGACGACCGACACCGCGGACCGCGCACACGTGACGATCGGGCCACGTTCGAGCGCTCGACCCCGTCGACCGCGAGCACGAGCCGCGAGCACGAGCCACGTTCGAGCACGAGCCACGACCGCCGCGGTGGCCTGCCCCGAGTAGGACAGGCGGGTCGTAGCGTTGCGTCATGGCCGTCTACGAGTTCTCCGCCGATCCCGCTCGCATCGACATCGATCGCACCCACCGGTGGATCGCCGAAGAGTCGTACTGGGGTCAGGACCGAGCGCGTGAGCGTCACGTCGCAGCGATCGCGAACTCTCGCGCGTATGGGGTCTATGAGGCCGAATCTGGCGAACAGGTCGGCTTCGCGCGCATCATCACGGACGGCATCACCTTCGCCTGGCTCTGCGACGTGTTCGTGGACCCGGAACGACGAGGCGAGGGCATCGGCAAGCGGTTGATGGCCGGCATCACGGCCGAGCTCGAGCCGCTGGCACTCCGCCGTGTCATGCTCATCACTGCGGACGCGCACGGCCTGTATGCGTCCTACGGCTTCGAACCCCTCGACGATCCCGCCAAGTTCATGGCACGCGCCTAACCCGCGGAGCCCGAGGCTCGATCAGGACTGGTCACCGACGGCTGCCAGCCGCTCCTGCTCGTCGGTCTCGATGCACGAGGCGATGACCGGCTCCAGCGCACCATCCAGCACGGCATCCAGGTTGTAGGCCTTGTAGCCGGTGCGGTGATCCGCGATGCGATTCTCGGGGAAATTGTAGGTGCGGATCCGCTCGGAGCGGTCCATGCCGCGGATCTGCGTCTTGCGGGCGTCGGATGCGGCGGCCGCGAGCTCTTCCTGCTGCTTGGCGAGGAGCCGAGCGCGCAGCACGCGCATGCCGGCCTCACGGTTCTGCAGCTGGCTCTTCTCGTTCTGCATGGACACGACGATCCCAGAGGGGACGTGCGTGATGCGAACCGCCGAGTCGGTGGTGTTGACGGACTGTCCGCCCGGGCCCGACGAGCGGTAGACGTCGATCTTGAGATCGTTCGGGTCGATGTGCAGCTCCTCGGGCTCATCGACCTCAGGAAACACCAGCACGCCCGTGGTGGAGGTGTGGATACGTCCCTGCGACTCCGTGGCCGGAACACGCTGCACGCGGTGCACGCCGCCCTCGTACTTGAGGTGCGCCCAGACGCCCTGCGACGGATCGGACGAGGAACCCTTGATGGCCACCTGCACGTCCTTGTAGCCGCCGAGATCGCTCTCGTTTCGATCGAGAAGCTCGACCTTCCACCCCTGGTGCGCCGCGTATTGCGAGTACATGCGCAGCAGATCGGCGGCGAACAGCGCGCTCTCCGCGCCGCCCTCGCCCGCTTTGATCTCCATGATCACGTCGCGGGCGTCGTCGGGGTCGCGCGGGATCAGCAGACGACGCAGCTTCTCCTGAGCGACGGCCAGCTGTGTTTCCAGCCCGGGAACTTCCGCCGCGAATGCGTCGTCCTCTTTGGCGAGGTCCCGGGCGGCAGCGAGGTCTTCCCCCGCCGCCACCCAGTCCTCATGAGCCTTGACGATCCTGCTGAGCTCGGCGTAACGCCGATTCACTCGCTTGGCACGAGCGGCATCGGCGTGAACCTCCGGGTCAGCGAGCTCGCGCTCGACGGCGCGGTGCTCGTCGATCAGAGCCTGGACGGACTCGAACATCAGCGTCTGGATCGCGACTCAGCGGATGTTGTTCTCGTGCGCGTGCGCAGAACCACCGGTCGGAGCCGGAATGGACTTCTGCATCTGCACGAGGAACTCCACGTTGGAGGACGTCTCCTTGAGCTTGCCCAGGATGACCTCCACCGCCTGCTGCGGGTCGAAGCCTGCAAGGGCGCGACGCAGCTTCCACGTGATCTTGACCTCGTCGGGGCTGAGCAGCATCTCCTCGCGACGCGTGGACGATGCGTTGACGTCAACCGCCGGGAAGATGCGCTTGTCCGCGAGCTGACGGCTGAGGCGCAGCTCCGAGTTGCCGGTGCCCTTGAACTCCTCGAAGATGACCTCGTCCATCTTGGATCCGGTCTCCACGAGAGCGGTGGCGAGGATCGTGAGCGATCCGCCGTTCTCGATGTTGCGCGCAGCTCCGAAGAAGCGCTTCGGCGGGTACAGCGCCGATGCGTCGACGCCGCCCGTGAGCACACGGCCCGAGGTCGGTGCCGAGATGTTGTAGGCGCGACCGAGGCGAGTGATGGAGTCGAGCAGTACGACCACGTCGCGGCCCAGCTCCACGAGGCGCTTGGCGCGCTCGATCGCGAGCTCCGCCACGGTGGTGTGATCCTCGGCGGGACGGTCGAAGGTGGAGGCGATGACCTCGCCCTTCACCCGGCGCTGCATGTCGGTGACCTCTTCCGGGCGCTCGTCCACCAGAACGACCATGAGGTGAACCTCGGGGTTGTTCTGCGCGATGGCGTCCGCGATCTGCTGCAGCACGATCGTCTTGCCGGCCTTCGGCGGCGCGACGATGAGGCCGCGCTGGCCCTTGCCGATCGGGGCGACCAGGTCGATGATGCGCTGGGTCAGCTTCTCCGGCGCGGTCTCCAGACGCAGACGGTCCTGCGGGTACAGCGGGGTGAGGTTGCCGAACTCCACGCGAGCCGCGGCGTCGTCCACGGACAGACCGTTGATGGAATCGACCTTGACCAGCGCGTTGTACTTCTGGCGACCGCTCTGCTCGCTCTCGCGGGGCTGCTTGATCGCACCGACGACCGCGTCGCCCTTGCGCAGGTTGTACTTCTTCACCTGTCCGAGCGAGACGTACACATCGCTCGGTCCGGCAAGGTAACCGGTAGTGCGCACGAACGCATAGTTGTCGAGCACATCCAGGATTCCGGCGATCGGGATCAGGACATCGTCCTCACCGATCTCGGGCTCGAACTCGTCCTGCTGCACGTTGACACCGCGGCGGTTCGTGCGCTTGCGACTGCGCGAGTTGCCGTCGTCGTCGCCGTGGTTCTGGTTCTGGTTCTGGTTGTTGCGGCCGTTGTTGTTCTGCTGGCCGCCACCGTTGTTCTGGTTGCCGTTGTTCTGGTTGCCGTTGTTCTGGTTGCCGTTGTTCTGGCCACCGTTGTTCTGGCCACCGTTGTTCTGGTTGCCGTTGTTCTGGCCACCGTTGTTCTGGCCGCCATTGTTCTGGTTGCCATTCTGCTGGCCGCCGTTGTTGCGCTGGCCGTCGCCGTTCTGCGAGCCCTCGCCACCGTTGCGGTTGCGGTTGCGGTTGCGGTTACGGGTGCGGCGACCGCCTTCGGCCTGATCGCCACCCTCTGACGGCTCGCCGTTGGTGTCGGATGTCTGCGCTGCGTCGGCGGCAGGTGCCGCTTCGCCCCTCTCCGCGGACTCCTGACGGGGCGAATCGGCGTTCGGCGCGACGTTGGAGGCCTCGGCTTCGGCCGCTGCCTTCGCAGCCGCGGCCTTGGTCGTCCGGGTGCGCTTGGGCTTGGCCGGAGCTTCGGTCTCCATTGCAGCATCGGCAGCGGGGGTCGCGTCTGCAGCGGCCTCTGCCGGCGCGTCAGCGTCAGCCTTCGGCTTGCGAGCGCGCGACGGACGCTTCTTCGGCGCCTCCTCGGCACTCGACGCGTCGGCTGCTGGGGTCTCCGGTGCCGAAGCCTCGAGTGTCTCGGCTGCGGCAGCGGTGCGACGCGGTGCGCGCTTGCGCGGAGCCTTGGCCGGCGCCTCGTCAGCGACCGGTGCCGCTTCGGCTGCAGGCGCGGCCTCGGCGGATGCCTCAGCTGCCTTGGCCGCGGATGCCGTCGTTGCACGTCGCGGTGCACGCTTGCGGACGGGTGCTGCCTCGGCGGCGGGTGCCGTCTCGACGGCAGGGGTGTTCTCGATGTCGGAGTTCGACGCCACGAGCGCTCCTCTGAAGGTGGGAAATGTCAGACATCTCTGCATTCGTCACTCGGACGAGCACGACCATCAGGAGGGAAGTTGCGTTCTCCCGATGGGATGATGCAGAGGTTTCGCAGAATTGCGATCGGAGGTCAGATCACGCTCCAGGCGTGGAATCCCCCGATATGTTCCTCACTGTAGCACCTTTGAAATCCACAGCGAGAATGCGCGGGTCCCAGGTCGCGCCGGGCGCGTCGGCGGCGAGATCGACGGCGGCGGCGCGGGCGCCCGGCCCGTCGGCCAGCACAAGCACGGACGGACCCGCACCCGAGACGACGGCGGGGAAGCCTTCAGCGCGCAACGCCTTGACCAGTTCGATCGTGGCCGGCATCGCCTGTGCTCGGTAGTCCTGGTGGAGCTTGTCCTCGGTCGCAGCCAGCAACAGCTCGGGGCTCTGGATGAGCGCGGCGATCAGGAGCGCAGAACGCGACACGTTGAACACCGCATCCTCCCGCGGCACCTGCGTGGGCTGGAGGCTCCGAGCCAGCGACGTGGACATCGTGAAGTCGGGAACGAACACCACGGGCGACACGCCGCGGTGCACCAGCAGCTTCTTGTGCGCCGGCCCCTCAGGAGTCATCCAGGCGATCGTGAGGCCACCGAACAAGGCCGGGGCGACGTTGTCGGGATGCCCCTCGATCTCGGTCGCGATGCGCAGCAGGTCGGCTTCGCTGAGCTCCACTCGACCCTCGAGCAGTCCCTTGGCCGCGAGGATTCCCGAGACCACGGCCGCGCCGGACGACCCCATCCCCCGGCCGTGCGGGATGACATTGCGCGCCACCAGCCGGAGGCCGGGATGCGCAATGCCGTACTCCGCGAAGACATGACGGATCGTTCGCACCACAAGGTGCGACTCATCGCGCGGGATGTCGTCAGCACCCGAGCCGGTGATGTCGATCTCGAGCTCGCCCGCGGGTAGCTCGGTCACCGTCAGGTCGTCGTAAACGCTCAGCGCCAGGCCGAGGGTGTCGAAACCGGGGCCCAGGTTGGCACTCGTGGCCGGGACGCGCACCGCAACCGTGCGGGCGCTCATGCGAGGCGGAGCTTTCCCGGACGAGGGTCGACGACATCGCGGACGAGTCCGCTCGTGGAACGTGCCACGTCACTCTCCTTCAACGCGCAGCACACTGCTCACGGCGCGGACGACGTCACTGGCCGTCAGGCGCTGAACAGTGCTGCTCAGATCTTCTTCGCGTGCGGTGTGCGTGCCGATCACGATGCGGGCCGTACCAGCGCCGTCGACGACGGTCTGTTCGACCGTCGCAACGGACACGCCGCCGTCGCTGAGGATGCTTGCGACGGTCGCGAGCACACCGGGTTGATCCGTCACTTCCAGGGTGATCTGGTAGCGGGTGGTCACA
Organism: Microbacterium sp. ZW T5_56; assembly: GCF_044987425.1. Taxonomy (NCBI): domain Bacteria; kingdom Bacillati; phylum Actinomycetota; class Actinomycetes; order Micrococcales; family Microbacteriaceae; genus Microbacterium; species Microbacterium sp. ZW T5_56. Next base: position 47,619 of record NZ_JBJDRI010000024.1, read on the forward strand.
GCGCCGATCGGGACGATCGGCAGATTGGCGCGCGTGGACTCCCCCACGCCGACGCCGCCGGCGATGTGGCGGCGGGCCGCGGAGACGACGTCTCCCAGCACGGCCGATGCCGTCTGCACACCGCCCGCGCCTGCGCCGTAGAACATCAGAGGGCCGGCCGCCTCCGCCTCGACGAAGACGGCGTTGTTCGCACCGTGGACGTTCGCGAGCGGGTGTTCGCGGGGCACCAGCGCCGGGTAGACGCGGACGGAGATGCTCTCCTGGCCGTCGGTGTCCATGCGCTCGGCCACGGCCAGCAGCTTGATGACGAATCCGGCGTGACGCGCGGCTTCGATCATCGAGGCGGTGACGGTGGTGATGCCTTCGCGATACACCGACTCCAGGGGAACCGTGGTGTGGAAGGCGAGGCTGGCGAGGATGGCGGCCTTCTGCGCCGCATCGAAGCCCTCGATATCTCCGGTGGGGTCCGCCTCCGCATAGCCCAGCCGCTGTGCATCCGCGAGCACCGCGTCGAACTCCGCACCCTCGGTGTCCATGCGGTCGAGGATGTAGTTGGTGGTGCCGTTCACGATGCCCGTGATCCGCTTGACGCGGTCACCGGCGAGCGAGTCCCGCAGCGGGCGGATGATCGGGATGGCTCCGGCAACGGCCGCCTCGTAGTACACCGAGGCTCCGACCTGCTCGGCGGACTCGAAGATCTCGGGGCCGCTGGTGGCAAGCAGCGCCTTGTTGCCGGTGACCACATCGGCGCCGGAGTTGATGGCCTCCAGAATGAGCTCGCGCGCCGGCTCGAGGCCGCCCATGAGCTCGATGACGATGTCAGCACCGTGGATGAGGCCCGCGGCGTCCGTGGTGAAGAGCTCACGCGGGATGTCGGTATCGCGAGGTGCGTTCACATCGCGCACGGCGATGCCGACGAGCTCCAGATCGGCACCGGCGCGGTCGGCCAGTTCAGCGCGCTGCTCCAGCAGGAGCCGGGCCACCTGCGAGCCGACGGAGCCGGCTCCGAGCAGGGCGATACGGAGGCGTCGGTAGTCGATCATGCGTTCTCCTCTGAGCCGATGGCCGGCTCATTCGCGCCGTCCACGCCCGCGTCACGCGCGAGGAGGTCGGCGATGGTCTCACCACGAACGATGACCCGGGCAGTGCCGTGGGAGACGGCGATTACCGGCGGGCGCGGAACGTGGTTGTAGTTGCTGGCGAGCGATGCGCAGTAGGCCCCCGTGACCGGAACGGCCAACAGGTCGCCATCGGCGACATCGCCCGGAAGGTACTCGTGGTCCACGACGATGTCGCCGGACTCGCAGTGCATCCCGACCACGCGGCTGAGGGCGGGAGCAGCGTCGCTCGCGCGATCCGCGAGCCGCGCGGAGTACTGCGCGCCGTACAGCGCCGTGCGGGCGTTGTCGCTCATTCCGCCGTCGACGGCTACGTAGGTGCGCTGCCCCGTGCCGTGCGCGGTCTCCACCGTGACGTCCTTCACGGATCCGACACGGTAGAGCGTCACCCCGGCGGTGCCGACGATCGCACGTCCGGGTTCGAAGGCCAGCTCTGGCAGTGCGACGCCACGCTCGGCGGCGACCTCCGCGACTGCCTCGATGATCGCTTCAGCGAGCACGGGAAGGGGCGTGGGGTCATCGGCGGACGTGTAGGCGATGCCGAAACCACCACCCAGGTTCAGTACGGGAAGCGGCTGCCCGCCGCCGAGACGGATGGAGAGGTCGATCACACGCGAAGCCGACTCGCGGAAGCCGGCCACGCCGAAGATCTGTGAGCCGATGTGGCAGTGCACGCCCACGAGCTCCAGGGCATCCGTGTCGTGGATGAGCGCGGCGGCGCGCTCTGCATCCGTCGCCGAGAGGCCGAACTTCTGATCCTCGTGCGCCGTGGCCAAGAAGTCGTGCGTCTCCGCGTGCACACCGCTCTGCACACGCAAGACCACGCGAACCGTGGTGCCCGCGGCGTGCGCGACAGTGTCGAGGCGACGCAGCTCATCGATGTTGTCGACCACGATGGTGCTCAGTCCGGCCGCGAGCGCCTCCGCCAGCGCCGTCGAGCTCTTGTTGTTGCCGTGGTAGCCGATCTCGGTGGGAGCGACTCCGGCTCGCAGTGCGACCGCGAGCTCTCCGGGGCTGCAGACGTCCACCTTCAGCCCTTCCTCGGTCACCCAGCGCGCGATCTGCGTGGACAGGAACGCCTTGCCCGCGTAATACACGCGCGCGATGGTGCCATGCCGTTCGGCTGCTGCAGCGAAAGCGCGGGCGGCACCGCGGGCACGCTCTCGAACTTCGTCCTCATCCAGCACCAGAACGGGAGTGCCGTAGGTCTCGGCCAAGCGCACGGCAGGGATGCCGTTCAACACGAGGCGTCCGTCATCGTCGCGACGGGCACGCGCGGGCCAGACGCCATCGGCCAGCCCGTTGGCGTCTGCGGGCTCGTGAAGCCACCCGGGAGCAAGGCTGTCGGGCAGGGCGGAAGACATAGCGGACCTATTCTGGACGGGTGCGGTCGCCGCGACGCGGGCGCGGTCGGATCGTCCCAAAAGTCTAGGGCAACCGACATGCCGGCCCTGGCCAGGTGTCGTTCCGCGTCGCGCGGGAGATTCCGGCGGCGTCCGTGCAAGACGACAAGCCCATGCCTGCTTCGTCCCCGGGATGCGTTTTCGGTCCGCGACCCCGGCGCACGGGTGGTCGCGGTCCCACGCCGCCCGCGGGATTCTTGTCGTCGATGCCCGTGGAAGACCACAAACGCACGCCTCCCACGTGCCCGAGATGCGTCTTCCATCTGCGACCCGGCTCCGGTCAGTCGCAGGTTCCCGTCGCCTGCAGCGCGGGATCCAGGGCGATGCGGCCGTCGAGATCGGCCGTGGCCACCAAGCCGTTCGGACCCACCGTGACCGTGGCGAGATGCACCCCGGTCGGCAGCTGACCGCGCAGGCACACCGGCCAGGGACCGATCACAGCGTTCGCCAGGTCTCCGAACCTCTCGCGCACGCCGTCCGCGGTGAGGGTGATCCCGCCGACGTCTGCACTCTCGGCTGTCAGCTGCAGGTCGCCGTCGGCAACGGCCGGTGCGAGCGTGAGCGAGATCGGAATGCGCTGGCCGAAGAAGGTCAGCGCTGTGGTTCCCGTGACCACGTGGTCGCCGAAGGTCACATCCTCGAGCGGGACCCCCGCTGTCGACACCAGAGCGAGGATCTGCTCCGCCGAGATCTCCGCGCTGATCCGCGCGGACTGCATTCCTCCGTCGAATGTCACGCCGTCGGCCGTGCCCGAGATGTCGGCTGTCAGCGTGCCGAGAGTCACGCCGTCCGATGAGGCGACGACGTGGTCCAAGCGCTGGGCGATCACCTGGGGCAGAGCCCATCCGTCGACTTCTACCTGAACCGGGTGCTCGGCGGGAAGGGACAGCGCTGTACGAAGCTTGTCCGCGACGATGCCGGGAACGAGGGCCCGGGCGATCAGCTCGGCGGCGACCAGGATCGCGACGAGCGCGACGACGACCGCCGCGAGCACCCACGGCCAGCGACGCCGCTTCGGGCGCGGGCCGGCCGTGGGTGCTTCGCTGGTCATGTCACATCCGTTCGGGAGCGCTGACCCCGAGCAGGTCGAGTCCGTTGCGCAGCACCTGGCCGGTCGCATCGTTCAACCAGCGGCGGCTGTGGTGCACGGGCTCGACAGTCGCGTCACCGAGGGGCACAATGCGGCAGTTGTCGTACCAGCGGTGGTACAGGCCGGCGATCTCTTCGAGGTAGCGCGCGACGCGGTGGGGTTCGCGAACCTCGGCCGCGAAGGCGACCAGGCGCGGGAACTCCTGCAGGGCACCGAGCAGCGCGGATTCCGTCTCGTGCGTCAGCGTCTCGGGCGCGAACACGGAGCGATCGACGCCGGAGTCGTCGGCGTTCTTGGCCGCGTTGAAGGTACGGGCATGGGCATACTGCACGTAGAACACCGGGTTGTCGTTGGTGCGCTTGCGCAGGATCTCAGGATCCAGATCCAGCGGTGAGTCGGCCGGAGAGCGCTCGAGCGAGTACCGCAGCGCATCGGTGCCGATCCAGTTGAGCAGATCGTCCATCTCGATGATGTTGCCCGCGCGCTTCGACAGGCGCGCGCCGTTGATCGAGACGATCTGCCCGATCAGCACCTCGATGTTGTAATCCGGGTCCTCGCCCGCAGCCCCCGCGACAGCCTTGAGGCGGTTCACGTAGCCGTGGTGGTCGGCACCGAGGAGGTAGATCTTCGTCTCGAAGCCGCGGTCCGTCTTGTTCAGGTAGTACGCGGCGTCCGCGGCGAAGTAGGTGTACTCGCCGTTGGAGCGACGGATCACGCGGTTCTTGTCGTCGGTGAATGCGGTGGTGCGCACCCAGACCGCACCGTCCTCGTCGAACACGTGCCCCTGCTCCCGCAGGCGGTCGACGGAGCGGTCGACGTCGCTGAGGCCGGAGGCATCCTTCTCATGCAGCGTGCGCTCGCTGAACCAGACGTCGAACGGCACGTTGAAGCGGTCCAGCGAGCTTTTGATCTCGGCGAGCTGCAGGCGATAGGCGATCTCCAGCGCCACCGACTGTCGTTCCTCGACAGGAAGATTGAGCAGGTCGGGGCGCTCCAGGAGCACCGCCTGGGCGAGCGTGGTGATGTACTCGCCCGGGTAGCCGTCCTCCGGAGTGGGCTCACCCTGCGCCGCGGCGAGCACGGACCGGCCGAAGCGATCCATCTGCGCACCCGCGTCGTTGATGTAGTACTCGCGCACGGCGGTCGCGCCACTGGCGATCATCAGGCGCACGATGGAGTCGCCGAGCGCCGCCCAGCGGGTGTGCGCGATGTGCAGCGGACCGGTCGGATTAGCCGACACGAACTCGACGTTGACGCTGCGTCCGGCCATCGTCTCGTTCGTGCCGTACTTCTCGGCGGCGTCGACGATTGTGCGTGCCAGCTCACCCGCAGCACCAGCTTCGAGGCGGATGTTGATGAATCCGGGTCCGGCGATCTCGACGGAGTCCACGCCCTCGATCGACGATGCGGCCTCGGCGATCAGCTGCGCCAGCTCGCGCGGGTTGGTGCCGACCTTCTTCGCCAGCTTCATCGCGATGTTGGTGGCCCAGTCGCCGTGGTCGCGGTTCTTCGGGCGCTCCAGCGTGATGTCGGCTACGCTCACGCCGAGGTCCTCGCCGGGTCGTCGCTCCGCGAGGATGGGGGCGACGACGTCGAACAGGGCTGAGGCGAGCGAATCGGGATTCATGATCCCCCTATTCTATGCGGGCCCCTGCTTCGCCTCCTGTCCAGTGAACACGGGCCCGCGCGGGCTTTCCGGTCGTCGCCAACGGAGGGGTGTCAGCGCGAAAGATACCCCTACCCCGCGCGAGAACCTCAGCGGGTCCACGTCGACAAGTCAACGCGCGAGAAACCTCCAACGGCCACGTACCGAACAGTAGTGGCGCCGGAGGCTCCGCAGAATCTACACCGACACGTCAGCGCGTGGGAGCCCTCGCAGCACCTACACCCACACGTCAGCGCGCGGACCTCGGCGGACGCCACGCCAACACCACGAGTCCGTGGGAGCCTCCGCGGGAGTGCTCGTGGGCTCACGCTGGCAACGAAAATGAGTCCGCCGCGTGTCCGAGAACGGACACACTGTCGCTCGCAATGTCGAACGCACCCGCGGAATTCGCGGGCGCGTTCGACGGGAGTGGATCAGGCAGGCTGCGGCGCGGTCATCCGGTAGAGGGCGTCGACGTCGCGGACGGCGCCCTTGTCGGCCGACGTCGCCATGGCGGCGTAGGCGCGGAGTGCCGCGGACACCTGACGCTCGCGGTTCTGCGGGTGGTAGCCGCCGTTCTCCTCGAGCTTCTCGCGACGCGCATCCAGTTCGGCATCGTCCACGAGCACGCGGATCGAGCGGTTGGGGATGTCGATGTGGATCAGGTCGCCGTCCTGGATCAGCGCGATCTCGCCGCCCGAGGCAGCCTCGGGTGAGATGTGTCCGATCGAGAGGCCCGAGGTGCCGCCGGAGAAGCGGCCGTCGGTGATGAGGGCACACTTCTTACCGAGGCCGCGTCCCTTCAGGAACGACGTCGGGTACAGCATCTCCTGCATGCCCGGACCGCCCCGGGGACCCTCGTAGCGGATGACGACCACGTCGCCCTCCTTGACGGTCTTGTCGAGGATCTTCTGCACCGCTTCCTCCTGGGATTCGCAGACCACTGCGGGGCCTTCGAACACCCAGATCGACTCGTCCACGCCGGCCGTCTTGACGACCGAGCCGTGGCGGGCGATGTTGCCGTGCAGCACGGCGAGTCCGCCGTCCTTCGAGTAGGCGTGTTCAACGGAGCGGATGCAGCCCTCGGCAGCGTCGGTGTCGAGCGACGTCCACTCGTTGGACTGCGAGAAGGCCGTCGAGGAGCGCTGTCCACCGGGTGCGGCGTGCCACAGGGCCTTGGCCTCGTCGGTGGCCTTTCCGCCGCGGATGTCCCAGTCGTCCATCCACTGCTGCAGCGAGTCGGAGTGCACCGTCTTGACGTCGGTGTGCAGCAGCCCACCGCGGTGGAGCTCCGCGAGCAGAGCGGGGATGCCACCGGCGCGGTGGACGTCCTCCATGTAGTACATCTTCCCGTAGGCCGGGTTCGGCGCGACCTTGGCGAGGCAGGGCACCTGGCGGGAGCGAGCGTCGATGTCGTGCAGGTCGTAGTCGACGCCGGCCTCGCGGGCGGCGGCCAGCAAGTGGAGGATCGTGTTGGTGGAGCCGCCCATGGCGACGTCGAGCGCCATTGCGTTGTCGAACGCCTCGTGGGTCGCGATCGAGCGAGGCAGGACCGACTCGTCGTCCTTCTCGTAGTAGCGCTGGGCGAGGTCGACGACCGTCGCGCCGGCCTTCTCATACAGCGCGCGGCGCGCGGTGTGCGTGGCGAGGACGGATCCGTTGCCGGGAAGTGACAGGCCGATCGCCTCGGTGAGGCAGTTCATCGAGTTGGCCGTGAACATGCCGGAGCACGAGCCGCAGGTGGGGCAGGCGTTCTCTTCGATGAGGCTGATGTCGGCGTCGGAGATGGACTCATCCACGGCGTCGGAGATCGCGTTGACCAGATCGAGCGAGCGCACGGAGCCGTCGGTGAGGGTGACGCGGCCTGCCTCCATGGGTCCGCCGGAGACGAACACGGTGGGGATGTTGAGGCGCAGCGCGGCCATCAGCATGCCGGGCGTGATCTTGTCGCAGTTCGAGATGCACACCAGGGCGTCGGCACAGTGTGCGTTGACCATGTACTCCACCGAGTCGGCGATCAGGTCGCGCGACGGGAGGGAGTAGAGCATGCCACCGTGGCCCATCGCGATACCGTCATCGACGGCGATCGTGTTGAACTCGCGCGCGACAGCCCCGGCATCGTGAATCGCCTGCGAGACGATGCGTCCGACGGGCTGGAGGTGCGTGTGCCCGGGGACGAACTCGGTGAAGGAGTTCGCGACGGCGATGATCGGCTTGCCGATGTCCGAATCGGCAACGCCGGAAGCGCGCATCAGTGCGCGGGCACCGGCCATATTGCGGCCATGGGTCACGGTACGAGATCGAAGCATCGGCATGGATCCAGTATGGACGTGACCTCGGTCATCGTCGGTACTGCAGCCGGACGGCGCTGATACTAGTAGTGGGACTGCTAGGTTCCGATTCCATGACGGCCCGTGAAGAGGAGGCACTCATGACCGCGGTGGATGATTCGCGGCGTGAACTGGGCGAGTTTCTGCGTCGGCGACGCACGGGGGTGAACCGCGCCGAGTACGACCTTCCCCCGGTCGGACGCGCGCGGACCACCGGGTTGCGTCGGGAGGAGATCGCCTTCCTGTCTGGCGTGTCGGTCACGTGGTACACCTGGCTCGAACAGGGTCGAGACATCAATCCGTCGCGACAGGTGATCGATGCGATTGCGATCAACCTCCGGCTGACCCACGCCGAACACGACTATCTGCTCGGACTCGCGGGATTCACGCCGTCGCCCCGTCCGGAACCGCTCGCGCCGGACCCCGTGCCCGCGCACGTTCAGCACCTGCTCGATGCGCTCGATCCCGCGCCCGCCTTCGCCGTGACCCCGCACTGGGACATCGCCGCCTGGAATCCGGCGTACGAGCATCTCTTCCCCGGCGTCGTGACGGCGCCAGCTGAGGAACGCAATCTGCTGGTGTTCGTCTTCACCGATCCATATGTCCGAGCGATGCTCCCCGATTGGGACACCACGTCGCGACAGTTCTTGGCGGAGTATCGGGCCGAGGCCGGCGGTCGTATCGGCGGGCCGGACCATGTGCGGCTCGTGGGCTTCCTGCGTGGCGCGAGTCCGGACTTCGCGACGGCCTGGGACGAGCACGAGATCGACCGCTTCGCCTCCCGCCGGCGCGCATTCGTTCACCCGGTCGATGGCGAGCGGGTGTTCGAGCAGGTGAAGATCACACCGCAGGACGCTCCCGACCTCACGATCGTGGCGTACCTCCCCGACCCGGTCCTTCTGGCTTCACTGGCGGACTCGTAGTCGGCCAGACGGGCTTCGTGTGCGGTTGAGCCTCGTTCCCGACGGCTGAGGCGCGTTCTCAGTGGTCGGGTCTCGTGCCGGACGATCGAGGCGCGTTCCGGATGGTCGGGCCTTGTTCCGATGATCGGGCTTTGCTCCGGACAGTCGAGGCGTATCCCGACCGTCAAGCACATTCCCGACCGTTAAGCACATTCCCGACCGTCAAGGCACGTTCCGACGGTTGAGACCCGTGCCAGACGGTTGCGCCACGTGGTGCCCGACGGTTGCGCCGCATTTCGGATAGTCCAGACGCGTTCTGAACTGTCTAGGAGACACAGGCTCCGCGTTCCAGTCACCACGGTGGTGCGTCGTCAGTGTTCCCGCTGTGGTCGCATGTCGGATTGATACTGCCGTCGTGTTCAGGGGTGGGTGTGAAGGTGACGGTGTGGGGCGGTGGTGGGTTCTCGGTGTGGGTGTAGCCGGCGGGGGTGTGGAAGATGACGGTGCCGTCATTGTCGGGGTGGGGTGTGAGCTTCCAGTCGGCGCTGGTCTTCAACGTGTGATGCCGGCGACAGAGTGGGGCGAGGTTGCTGATGTCGGTCTTTCCTCCGTTGGCCCAGTCGTGGTTGTGGTCGATGTCGGTGTAGCGGATCGGGACGCGGCATCCGGGGTGTCGGCAGTGTTGGTCTCGGTGGGTGAGGAAGCGTTTGATGTCGGCTGTGGGTCGGTATCGGTCGGTGGCGAGGATGGCGCCGGTGATGGGGTGGGTGAGGATTCGGTCTAGCCCGGGCTGACCGCCGGCCAGGACGCGGGCGGTGTCTGCGTCGATGGGGGTGATGCCGTCCAGTTCGGTGCCGGTGTCGTCTTGTCCGAGGAGGGTGAGGACGGGGATGGTGACGGCGATGGTGGCGTGGATGGATCCGATGGCGGTGTCGACGCTGTCAGGGGTGGCGGTGAGGAGCAGGTCGGCGAGGAGGTCGGCGCGGATCTGATCCACCGTCCGCACATCGTGAAACCCAGCAGCGTCAGCGTCAGCGTTCGCGCCGGTATCGACGACGGCGCCGGCGTCTATGGAGATCCAGACATCTCCGCCGGAGCCCACACGAGCACCCGAGCCAAAGCCGCCGCCCCCGCCCGTACCCTTGCTTCTGGCTGCCCGATTGCTGGCGCGGAGGGCGTGGGCCATCTGATCCAACCGGTCCTTCACTCCGTGCGCGAGCACGGATGGGAGGAGGGCGTGCAGGGTGGCCATGCCGTCCTGGTCGTCGGTGACCCAGACGGTGCGGGCGCGGCTGGCCTCGCGATGGCGTTCCGTGATGCTGATGTCGCGTACCTCTTCCGCGATGCGGCGCAGCATGCGCCGCAACCGGTTCGGGGACTCCGCCCGCGCCAGCTCCAGAGCACGCTCAACGTAGGCGTCCCTTGCGGGCCCAGCCTCCACGGGGAGCCCGTGCTCGAGCACCGCATCAACGTGCGCCGACGTGACCTCACCCGACGACAACGCGGCATGCACGGTCGGGAAGTCGTGGACGAGCTGATAGGCGTCAGACATGCGTTGTTGGATCGTGCGGTCACTGACCCGGATCGCGGCACCCACCTCCGCCGCGAGAGACCGCAACTCCAGATCCGCATCAGACGAGCGACCGGACGCGCCCGAGAGCTCGATGAGATCCGCGAACAACACCGCTTCCAACGCATCCGACGCCGCTCGTGAACGCGTCAACGCGACAATCGCCTCCACATACGCCCGCACCACCCCAGCATCCGGGGCACTCCCCGTCGCCCGACCACGCCGAGCAGCGATACGCGGCGAGCCGACACCAGCATCAGCGACGACGTCGGGTCCACTGTGAGGCAGAGTATGCTCACCGGGATTCACCGTCATGCGTTCTAATATCATAGACCAAGACTGACAGAGCTATAGAACACAGATACGACAAAGCGGCGATCTGTGGATAACATCCCAATCGACGAATCAACGATCGTTCCAGGTGCCAGCCGCGGGATGCCCAGGCCGCGGAGCCTCGGGTCATATCGCACCTGTCCCTACACAGCCGACACTCGCCCGTGTGCGATCGGCGCCTCCCAATCGGCGACGTAGCCCGGCACACGGCTTTCGCCAACGGCGTCAGGCGTATCGCGGCATCCACCTGACGTCCTGCGCGACGGACACGACCCACTCGCAGCGTCAGGCACCGTGCGGCGTCCCGCTTGGCAACCAACGACATCCGCACGAAACCCCCACCGGACCGCCCGGTGCAGGACGAAAACCGGTCCCGAGGCCGACAGCGTCGGAGCTAAGTCAGACCAGGTTGAGCCCCGCGGTCACGCGCCATGACCCTGACCTGCCGAGGAAGCGCACCGAGTGCGCGTTATCGGGCTTGATGGTGGCCGCCCCCACCACGGCGTCCGTGAAGGCGCGGATGAGGGTGCCGTGGGTTGCCAGCACGAGATTCTCGCCCGGGTATCGCTGCGCGACCGCATCAACCGCCCGAACGGCACGCACCGTCAGGTGCTCGTACGACTCCTCGCCCGGCCAATCCTGCCCCCAGCGCGCGGTCGCCTCTTCGCGTGTGAGCCCTTCCGCCCCGCCGTAATCGCGCTCGACCAGCGCGTCATCGATGTCGATGTCCAGGACACCGCACTCCTCCGCAACGATCCTCGCGGTCTCCACGGCCCGCGCCAGAGGGGACGTCACAATGCGATCCCACCGAACATCGGACAGCAGATGCGCCGCTTCCCGAGCCTGCGCTCGACCCGTGTCATTGAGCGGGATATCGCTCGACCCTTGAAGCAGATCGTGCAGATTCCAGTCGGTCTGCCCATGGCGGAGAAGGGCAAGTCGGGTCGCGTTGAGTTCCATCGCGACCATTCTCCCCCGGGACCGATGCGAACACACGCCCCCGTGCGCACGTGAACCCGGGTGACGCTTGTCACTGTTTTCCTGGCCCGAGAGTTTGTCGCCGGTCGCGCGTCGACGATCGACACCATCGCGGTGAGGCCCCCGAGGACCGCAGACATCGCCGGGTACAGATCGACCCCCGGCGCATCTCATGACCTGAGTCAGGTTGTCCGGCACCACCGCGCCAGGGCTCAGCCCACTGAACCCTCGCCACGAGGACGACAAAAAGACCCCGAAATCCTGACAAAATCAAGTACTTCGGGGTCTCGTTGTGCCCCTGACAGGAGTCGAACCTGCGACCTACGGTACCGGAAACCGGCGCTCTATCCACTGAGCTACAGAGGCGTACCGCACGAGCCTATCACCGAGGCAGGATGCCTCCCGACGCCGGCGAACCCCGGGCGCGGCGCAACTCAGGCGCGGGATCGGCGCCGGTAGGTGAGGTCTCGGATGTCTCGTCCAGCGCGCTGTCCCTTGCGCTCGAAGGCGGTGAGCACCCGCCCGGCGAACCGCTCGGCCCAGTCCCCCTCAAACGCCCGCTCGAACTGATCCGAGGCATCCAGGACCTCGCGCATCTGCAGCGCGTACTCTTCCCAATCGGTCGCCATACGCAGCAGCCCACCATCGCGAAGGGACTCGGCGATCACCGGGGTGAACTCAGGCTGAATCAGCCGCCGCTTGTTGTGGCGAACCTTGTGCCACGGGTCGGGGAAGAACACCCAGACCTCCGTGACGCTTGCCGGCGGGAGGAGCTTCGTGAGGACCTCGGGCGCATTCGCCTCCGCGAGTCGGAGGTTGGTGACGCCCGCCTTGTCGGCATCGAGCATGGTGCGAGCCAAGCCCGCCCGGAACACTTCGACGGCCAGGAAATCAGCGTCCGGATTCTGCTGGGCAGCGTGCACGATCGCGTGCCCCTGACCGGATCCGATCTCCACCGTCAGCGGCGCATCACGGCCATATGCCGCTGAAGGAATGAACTGCACGTCGGGGTGCACCGACATTGACGAGACATCGCGAGGAATGTCGAGGAGGTAGGCGCCAGCGAGGTCTGCGTAGGCGCGCTCCTGCGCGTCGGACATGCGTCCGGAACGGCGCACGTATGACACGGTCTTCTTGCGGAACGGGACTTCTGGGCTCTCGGGTGCGCCGGACTCACTCACCCATCAAGGGTACGACGCCAGAGACGGGCGCTCACTCCGTGACGAAGTCGATCAATTCCTCGACGCGACCGATGAGCGCAGGCTCCAGATCGCGGAAAGTCGTCACCCGGGACAGGATCCGCTGCCACGCGCGGGCGATATCGGCCTGATCCTCGTGCGGCCAGCGGAACGCCTGGCAGATGCCCGCCTTCCACTCGACACCTCGAGGAATCACCGGCCACGCCTTGATTCCCATCGCCTGGGGCGTCACTGCCTGCCAGACGTCGATGTACGGGTGACCGACGATCTTCATGTGCTTCCCGTGCGGACCGCGCAGGAGCTTCTCGACAATCCGCGTCTCCTTGGAACCGGGCACCAGGTGATCCACAAGCACGCCGTATCGACGCTCGGCCGTCGGCGGCTCGGTCTCCAGGAGTTCGGCGAGATTGTCGACGCCCTGCAGGTACTCCACGACGACGCCCTCGATGCGCAGATCCGCACCCCACACCTTCTCGACGAGTTCCGCATCGTGGCGACCCTCCACCAGGATCCGGCTCGGGCGTGCGGTGCGAGCACGCGCGTCCGCGACGGCGAAGGATCCCGATGCGGTACGCGTCTTGCCCGTGGTCTGCGCCTTCGGCGCCGGCGGAACCAGCTCAACGATCTCGCCGTCGAGCAGGAAGCCATGTCCGAGCGGGAACAGGCGTTTGCGCCCCTTCCAGTCCTCCAGCTCGACCTCGGCATGCGTCGACTTCGTGATCGCTCCGCAGAACCCGTCGGCGGCGACCTCGATCACGAGGTCCAACTCCGCAGGAACCTTCTTGACGAGTTTGCGACCCACGTCCCGCCACCCCGGCGCAAGCACGTCCGCGCCGTACCGATCATCCATCCTGACCTCCCGAAGCTTCCAGCCTAAGGCGGACGACGCCACACGATCCGGCCCGACGCGCGCGTACGTTCGTCCCTCCCCAGGTGTGATTTCGCTGTGGGCGTTGCCTCACCTGGGAAGTCGGTGATGACCTCGCTGTCCGACATGAATAGAGTTATCGCAGAACCGGAACCTCGAGCTCAACAGGGGGTGGCATGCGGGGTCTGAGACGAGTACTGACGCTCGGTGCGGTGGCTGGAGTGCTGCTGGCCGGACTCGGCATGGGAGCCGCGTATGCGACTGATCCGGGTCCGCTGACCGGGAGCGGGCACATCACCGACTCAAGCGATGTCCTTTCGCCCAGCCAGGAAAAGACGCTGAATGAGCAGCTGGCGAAGCTCAGCGCTGACAGCGGTGCCGAACTCTTCGTCGTGTTCATCGACTCGTACACGAACCCGACTGGGGACGTCGAGTGGACCGAGCGGACTCGCAACGGCAACAACTTCAGCGATCGCCAGTATCTGATCTCCATCGCCACTGTCGGCCGTGCCTTCGCGATTGCGGGTCCGGAGTCGGGCGGCCCGCTCAGCGCGTCCCAGCAGATCGAGGTGACGGACGCGATGCTGCCCGCCTTGGGCGACAGCGAGTGGGGGGCCGCCGTATCGGACGGAGCGGCGAAGATCCAGGACATCCTGGTGGACGGTCCGAAGCGAGCCGCGACCGGATGGATGCTGTTCGGTGTCGTCGTCGTGATCGCCGTACTGGCGACCATTGTGATCCTCCTGGTCCGACGCGCTCGCAAGGCCGCCGCCGAGCGAGCGAAACGGCAGGCCCAGATCGAGCAGCTGTCGCAGGACGCGGGCATCGCGCTCGTGCGCACCGACGACGTGGTGAAGGCCAGCGAGCAGGAGATGGACTACGCACGAGCGCAGTTCGGCGATGACGCGATCGGCGAGTTCACCACTGCGCTCCAAGCGGCATCGAAGAACCTGGATGAGGCTTTCGGCCTCAAGCAGAAGCTCGACGACGAGATCCCCGACGCCGATCAGCAGAAGATCGAGTGGAACCAGCGGATCATTCAACTGTGCTCCGAGACCACCACGGACCTGGAGAGCAAGAAGGCCGACTTCGATCAGCTTCGCAAACTGGAGCAGAACGCGCCGGCAGCTCTGGAGAATGTCCGGCGCCTTCGCGCCACAGCAGCCGCAGAGATCGAACGAGCCGACCAGATTCTCGCGGGACTGGCACAGACCTATGCGGCCAGCGCGATCACTGCGGTGACGGACAACACGACGCAGGCTCGTTCCCGGATCACGTTCACCGATCAGCAGATCGCCGCGGCCGAGTCCGCGATCGCCGCCGGCCAGACCGGGGACGCCGCGATATCGATCCGCGCCGCCGAGGGCGCGATTCAGCAGGCGACGCAGCTGGAGGACGCCGTCGAAGCCCTGGCCAAGAATCTGACAGCCGCGGAACAGCGCGGCGGCGAGCTGGTGCGTGAGATCCAGAACGATATCCAGGCGGCGCAGGGACTACCGGATTCCTCCGGAGCGATCGCGCAGACCGCGGCCACTGCGGCACAGCAGCTGCGCCAAGCGCAATCGCTGCTCGGCAACGCGGCCCGCGACCCGCTGGAAGCGCTCCGAATGTTGGATGCTGCCAACACCGCTATCGACGCTGTCATTGCCCGGGGCCGTGACGAAGCGGCGAAGATCCAGCGCGCCCAGTCGATGCTCGGCAGCGCACTGCAGCGGGCCGACACCCAGATCGCCTCGGCGGAGAGCTTCATCCTGAACCGACGAGGTGCGATCAGCAGCACGGCGCGCACGCGCCTGTCGCAGGCGCAGCAGAACGCCAACCAGGCCCGCGCACTCGCGAGCACCGATCCCGTGCAGGCGCTCAGCCTCGCGCAGTCCGCCGACCGTCTCGCCTCGGAAGCGCTGCGACTCGCCCAGAATGACATGGGCATGTGGGGCGGTGGAGGCGGAGGCGGAAACGACGACAGCCTCGGCGCTCTGCTGGGTGGCATCCTCATCGGAAATTCGATGAACAACAACCGTCGTGGAGGCGGATGGGGTGGCGGAAGCGGCGGCATCTTCGGTGGTGGTGGCGGAAGCAGCAGCAGCGGTCACAGCGGCGGCTTCTTCGGCGGCGGCGGAAGCAGCGGAGGCGGGTTTTCCGTCGGCGGCTTCGGCGGCGGAGGAGGAGGCGGCGGCTTCGGTGGAGGCGGCGGCTCGTCAGGACACAGTGGAGGCCGCTTCTGACCTCGTGAACCCGACACCCTGAACTCATACCCGGGCCGCCGGCCCGCAACAGCACGAACCTTCCAAGGAAAGGAAACCCGATGGCAAAGCAGTCCATCTTTGGTCGCATCTCCACCCTCATCCGGGCGAACGTCAACGCGATGATCGACTCGGCCGAGGACCCGCAGAAGATGATCGACCAGCTCGTTCGCGACTACAGCAATAACATCGCTGACGCAGAGTCGGCAATCGCCGAGACGATCGGCAACCTGCGCATGCTCGAGCGCGACCACGCCGAGGATGTCCAGGCCGCCAACGAGTGGGGCCAGAAGGCTCTCGCCGCCAGCCGTAAGGCAGACGAGTTCCGCACAGCGGGCAACGCCGCCGACGCCGACAAGTTCGACAACCTCGCCAAGGTCGCTCTGCAGCGTCAGATCTCGGCCGAGGGCGAGGCTCGCCAGGCCGAGCCGACCATCGCCTCGCAGAACGAGGTCGTGGACAAGCTCAAGAGCGGTCTGACCGGGATGAAGACCAAGCTCGAGGAGCTGAAGAACAAGCGCAGTGAACTGGTCGCCCGCGCCAAGACCGCCGAGGCACAGAACCGCGTCCACGACGCTGTGAAGTCCATCGACGTCATGGACCCGACCAGCGACCTGAGCCGCTTCGAGGACAAGGTCCGCCGCCAGGAGGCCCTGGCACAGGGCAAGGCCGAGATCGCCGCATCGTCGCTGGACGCGCAGTTCAACAGCCTCGACGACATGGGCGAGCTGACTGAGGTCGAGGCTCGCCTCGCCGCCCTCAAGGCCGGCCAGCCGCCGCAGGCCATCGAGCAGTAATCAGCCGCACCACAGCAGCGGGTGTCGGTCTTCGGACCGGCACCCGCTGTCGTCATGATGGAGTGATTTCTGGTTCGTGGGATTCTCGGGCTTGCGTCTGCGCTGACGGCGAAGCGCGGGGACAGCGAAGCGAAGCGGTGGGAAGATTGTCCCCATGACTCGCTTCCTGATCGTGCCGCAGTGGCAGGGCTCGCCGTCTGCCCGCGCCATGTCCCTCGCCGATGGTGCCGAGGCCATCGCCGGAGACCTGCCGCATAGCGCGGTCCTCGCCGTGTCTGTTCCGCTGGAGGCAGGCGAGCCCATCGAGACCGACGTGCTGCGCGCCAGTTCTCTGCTGCGCGTCCAGGCGGCGATCGTCGAGACACTCGGCAAGGTGGCGCCGGACGAGCACACGATCCTCGTCGGCGGCGACTGCAGCATCTCGGTGCCGGCCATCGCGCATCACGCCGAGCACCACGCCCGAACGACTGGCGAGACCCTCGCGGTTGTGTGGTTCGACGCACACGGCGACCTGAACACACCGTGGTCGAGCCCCTCCGGGTCCTTCGCCGGGATGGCACTGCGGACGGTTCTCGGCGAAGGCGCCGAACCGCTCACGCGTGGCGCGGTCGCACCCGAGCACACCATGCTCGTCGGTGCGCGCTCACTCGATGACGCCGAGGTGGACTTCATCTCCGCCTCCGGCATCGGAACCCACGCGGGCGACGACGCCGCCGAGCTCGCCGAGGCGATCACGGCGACCGGAGCGACGCGGGTCTACCTTCACATCGACCTCGATGTCCTCGACCCCGCAGAGATCACCGGAGTAGGCGACGCTGTCCCGTTCGGCCTCACGCGCGTGCAGCTGGTCGAGGCGATCCGCGCTATTCGCGAGCGGCTTCCCCTTGCTGGGGCCACGATCGCGGGCTTCTCCCCTGCCTCCCCGCTCGCCGCGGTCGAAGACCTGGGAACGATTCTGCGCATCGTCGGCGCCCTCGCATGACTCGCCGCATTCCGGAAGACTGGGAGGCGCGTGCCGAGCGCATCGTTCGCCGTGGTGAACGATGGGATCGGCTCATCCCGAAGGTGCTGTTGGACTCGCCCGTCAGCCGCGTGGGATTCTGGTGGGGCTGCGCCGTGGGCTGGGTCTGGGGCGGGCTGTGGAGCCGGGGACGAGTGGAGCGTCGCAACGGTCTCTGGGTCTTCCGCGGAATGCCGAACTGGACTCATGCCCGCGGCGGTGTGTGCGTGGGCAACTGCTTCCTCACGGGCGAGGCGAACCCGAGTGACGCAGTGCTGCGCCATGAAGCCGTCCACGCGCTGCAGTGGCGTCGCTACGGCTTCCTGATGCCGTTCCTGTACGCGCTGTCGGGACGCAATCCGCTGCGCAATCGCTTCGAGATCGAAGCCGGCCTGGTCGACGGGAACTACGTCCCGCGCGCGATGTGACCCGCAGCAGCCGGGGCGTGTCAGTTGGTGAGCGCGAAGACGCGCGAGGCAGGCACCTCAAGTGAGCCGGTCAGGTGCGATGCGATGTCGGAGGCCGCCAGCGGATCCCCCAGCAGGAAGACGCGCGTGGTGTCGTCGTCGTGCTCATACAGCATCTCGTCGGCCCAAGCCGTCACCGCCCGGGTCAGGGCGTGACCAACGCCACACTCGCTGCCAGCGGGCCCGGTGCGACGCGAGCGATCGAGCCAGGTGACCGTCATGCGCGATGGCGCCTGCAGCTCGGAGATCCACGATGCGTCGGGCACCTCGACGAACACGCGCCCGGTTGCACACAGCGGCAGGGTGGCGATCAGCGCCTCAAGCTCGGCGAAACTCGTCTCGTCGGCGGCGATGAGGTGCGGAGCCTTCGGGTTGCGTGCGGCGCGACGAGCGGAGACGGGGCGGGACGGGCGTGCGGTCATGATGCGTCCATCATAACGCGAGGATAGGCATGCCTTACCTCATCCGTGGAATTTCTCAGCGTGCAACGAGCACGTCGGCGAGGCCGGCGATCTCATCGTCAGTCATGCCATGCGCGCGCAGGTAGTCCGCGGGCGATCCGTACTGCGCATCGAGACTGTCCAGCAGTCCGTGCATCACGCGGGCGGGCGAGCGCGTGGTGAGCTCTTCCAGATGAACCATGTCCGGATACATCCGACCGAGGAACGACAGCACCTGCCGGTTTCGCTCCTCGGGGAGCAGCACCTCGGTGCGTGCGTAGTCCGCCACGATGGCATCACGATCGACACCCGCGGCCGACAGTGCCAGCGCAACGGTCACTCCGGTGCGGTCCTTGCCCACCGTGCAGTGAACCAGCACCGGCTGCACCTCCAGCACCGTGCGCACGGCATCCACAACGCGCGTTGCGGCATCCTCGGTCATCGCGCGGTACATGTCATCGAGGCTCTGATCCTCGGCGAAGAACGATGCGACCGACCCGAGAAACACGGGCATGCGCAGAACGGGGACCTCACCGGCGCGGGAGGGATCGCGTTGCACTTCCTCGTCGTCGCGGAGATCGACGATCGCACGCAGGCCCAGAGCGGCGAACGCGGCCTGATCGACGAGCTGGGCCAGATTGCCGGAGCGGAACAGCACTCCCGACCGCGTCACGCCGGCCCCGGCACGAAGGCCGCCGACATCACGGAAGTTGAGCACCCCGCGAATCAGCGAGTCACCGGGCGCGTCGAGGTCGGCCCCGCGCATATCGTCAGCCGCGGCAGCGGCAGGAATGCTCACTGCGCGCGCGGCGGCACGGGGTACCGTCCGGCCACCGCGACGCGGTTGAACGCGTTGATCGAGACGCACGCCCAGCTCAGCGCGGCGTACTCCTTCTCCGTCAGCACGGAGCCCACGCTGTCGTACACCTCATCGGACACACCGCCGTCGCCGATGTTCACGTACGCCTCAGCCAGCTCCAGCCCGGCTCGTTCGCGATCGGTGAAGACACCGGATTCACGCCACGCACCGATCTGCATCATCTCGTCGGTCGTGAGACCGGCGGCAACCGCGCGGTCCGTGTGCACGCGCACACAGTACGCGCAGCCGTTCAGCTGCGAGGAGCGCAGCATCACGATCTCCTTGAGCCGGTCATCGACGCCGTTGGCCGTGCAGATCCGAGCGACCGTGTCCGAGAACGCCGCGAGAGCCTTGTACGCCTCGGGTTCGGTCCGGGACAGATGCACGCGATTCTCAGCCATGTATCCATGCTAGGTCGTCGCCGTCTCGGGATGGCGGAAATGCAGAGTGACAAGCTATTGCAGTATTTACATCTCAATATGCCAGTCTGTCGACTCGATTGATGCAGCATAATGTCACTGAGTTTCGCCGATGCGGCACAGACGGTCCAGAATGGGCCTGCGCCAACCCGCGCCTCCCTGGACCGAAGGATCCCCGTGATCATCGACGCGAACCAAGACTCACCCACCGGCACCGACGAGTTTGCCTACCTCCCCGGGCAGGTCGACACTCTGAACTCCCGCGATGACCGTTCCCCCATCACCGTGCCCGCCGTCACGCGAGTATCGGTGGACGGCGCAGCGGGATCGATCAGCGCGCTGCGCTTCGGGACGGATGCACCGGTCGTCGTGCTGCTCCATGGCGCCGGTCTCAACGCGCACACCTGGGACACCACGCTCCTCGCCCTCGGCCTCCCGGCCGTCGCGATCGACCTGCCGGGCCACGGCGACTCCGCCTGGCGAAGCGACGCGGACTACTCCCCCGCCAGTATGGGCCCGGCCGTCGCAGACGCCATCGTCTCCTTCATCACGGCGCCGATCGTTCTTGTGGGACATTCCCTCGGTGGAATGACAGCGGCATGGATCGCGGCGCACCGACCGGAACTCGTGAGCTCTCTCGTGTTGGTCGATATCACTCCCGGCATCGAGGGCGGCCCCGGCCCCGGGCAGCTGCGCGCGTTCTATGAGAAGGCCGAGTTCCCCTCCCGCGACGCCGTCGTCGATTGGGCGCAGTCTTTCGGCATGGGAGGTTCGCGCGCGGACACCGAGCGCGGCGTCTTCTTCAACACCCGCGTCCGGGAGGACGGCACCGTGGTCTGGAAGCATCACTTCGCAGAGCTCGCGCGCCTCATCCTCCCCGCCACGGATGACGACAGCGCCCCCGCCTCAGACAGTGCCC
>NZ_JBJDRI010000025.1:0-66521 GCF_044987425.1 Microbacterium sp. ZW T5_56
GGGTGGGAGGGCTATGTTCACCAGGCTCTGCTCGAAGGTCGGCTGCTCTCGCGAGGCGGTCTCGACGCTCACGTACGACTACGCGGATCAGATGGCTGCCCTCGGCCCGCTGGGTGCTGCCGGTGATCCGCACGCGCACGATCTCTGCGCCATGCACACCGAACGACTCTCGGTCCCGAAGGGATGGGTCGTCATCCGCCACGAGACTCTGCAGTCCTAGGCGGAATCCGCTCGCTCAGCGCACGGAGCCGAGCAGCGCGTTCACGCGCTCGTTCTGGATGTCCAGGGCGCGCGCCTCGCGGTCGCGACGCAGCACGGCGACGCCGCAGAGGAACGTCTCCGGATCCACCGGCGGAAGCGGAGACACCCACCGCGCGGCTTCGGTCGCCAGCTCCTGGGCGATGCGGGTGCGCGCGCCCGGCATGAGGTTGGCCGACTGAGTGAGGAACTGCGTGATCCGCCGTGACAGCCGCACCGGCAGCCGTCCGGCGTCCGCGATCTGAGCCCAGCCGGCGAGCACCGGGGGAAGGATCAGAGTGTGTTCCGGCACCTGCGGGGTGCGGGTGCGCTCGCAGTATGAGCCGGACACCAGGTCTCCGAGCCGCTGCGATCGAGGCGTGAACGCGCCGACCAGGAAGGCCAGCCCGCCGAACGTCAGGTAGATCTCGAGAACACCGATGAGCGAGCGGATGAAAGCGTGCCGGAAGCCCGTCGTCCCGCCATCGGCCCGGACGATCCGACCGCCGACGGCCAGCTTGCCGACGCTCCGCCCGCGCGTGAGCGTCTCCACCGCCGTCGGAAGAATCACGAACGCCAGGGCTATCGCGGAGATCTGGATGATCGCGAACACGGACTCATCGACGCCGGAGGCGGCCAGCGCGGCGAACGCGGCGATGATGATCGCGTACCCGATGACCATGTCGATCACGGCACCGAGCGCCCGCATCATCAGGCCCAGGGGCTGCACGTCGAGGGCGATGGCCTCACCGGTGAGGATCTCGTCCTGATGGATCGAACCGACGACAGCAGACATGGGTACAGTAAACACCAATGGATCTGGACGCATTGCGAAGCAGACGCCGGGGGGAATGGGACCGCCTCGACGAGCTGTCTCGATCCCGCGATCTCTCCGGTGCGGACGTGGATGAGCTGGTGGTGCGCTACCGCGCGGCCTCGGCCGACCTCTCCGATATCAAGACCTCCGCGGGACGAACCCAGCTCGGGGATTCTCTCTCGGTGACCATCGCCCGCGCCCGCCACCGGCTGACCGGCGCGGGGGAGAACGTCGCTCGCCAAATCCCGCGTTTCTTCGCTCTGCAGCTCCCGGCGGCGCTGTACCGGCTGCGCTGGACGACGCTCGTGATCGCTCTCGCCACGATCGGCATCGCCGCGCTGTCGGCGCTGTGGATCTCGGCGGATCCGGCTCTAATCGCCACCCTGGGCTCGAAGGCCCAGCTGCAGCAGTACGCCGAGAACGACTTCACCGACTATTACGAGCCGGGCGCCGCCTTCGCCGGCCAGGTGTGGACGAACAACGCGTGGATCGCCGCGCAGTGCGTCATGTTCGGCGTGACGGGGATCTTCCCCGTGTACGTGATCATGTCGAACGCCATCAACCTCGGCGTCGCCGGCGCGGTGATGTTGGCCTTCGACCGCGGCGACGTGCTCATCCTCAGCCTGCTGCCACACGGCCTCCTCGAGCTCACCAGCATCTTCGTCGCGGCAGCCGCGGGCCTGCACGTGTTCTGGGCCTGGGTCGTGCCCGGGCGCCGCACGCGCGGGGAGTCCCTCGCCTCCGCCGGGCGCGCCCTGGCGACCACGGTGATCGGCCTCATCCTCTCGCTGGCGCTCTCGGGGCTCGTGGAGGGCTTCGTCACCGGCCAGTCCTGGCCGCCCGCGGTCAAGATCACGATCGGTGCGCTGGCGCTGGCGATCTTCCTCGTCTACATGCTGGTCGTCGGTCGATGGGCCACTCGGCGGGGTGAGACGGGGGATCTCACCGAGTACGAGGCGGGAACGCCGACACTGTACGCCGGCTGACCGGTAAGAACGACGATGGGGCGGGACCGAATCGGTCCCGCCCCATCGTTCGTGTGATCAGCGCTTCTGAACGTTGTCGAACAGTGCGCGGTAGGAGAAGCCGGCCAGCAGTGCGCCGACGATCGGGAACACGATGAAGACCCACAGCATCGACAGGGCGTCGCCGCCACCGTAGATGGCCGTGGCCAGCGAGCGTGCCGGGTTCAGCGAGGCGTTGTCGACCGGGACAGCGACCAGGAGGAAGAGGGTCAGCGAGAGGCCGATGACGAGCCCGCCGAACTGGGTGCCGCGCTTGGCGTGCGTCACGCCCAGGATAACGAACAGGAACAGGGCCGTGATGATCACCTCGATGATGATCGCCGCCGGCATGTCGAATCCGCCGGGAGAGAGCTTGCCCCAGCCGTTGCTGGCGAAGCCACCGTCCTGAGCGGAGGTGAGCCACCCGGCCGGACCGAAGAGGCCGATCAGCACCAGGGCGCTGCTGGCGACCACACCGCCCACCGCCTGAGCGATGATGTAGGGCAGCGCGTCCTTCCAGGCAAAGCGACCCGCGGCCGCCAGACCCAGGGTGACGGCGGGATTGAAGTGCCCGCCCGAGATCGGACCGAACGCATACGCGCCCATGATGACGCTGAGGCCGACGGCGAGCGCGGCGACGACCGGGACGATGCCGGCGGTCGGGGCGTTCTGGGCATCGGCGAGGTGAGAGCTGAAGAGCGCTGCACCGATCAGGCCGAACACCAGAAGGAAGGTGCCGAGGGCTTCGGCTGCCAGGCGCGAGCCCATCGTGGGCTGGGCGCTGGCCGAGGCTGCGGACGCCGGGCTCTTGCCCGTGCGCGGATCACGACTCATTTGATACTCCGTTCGAACGAATGCTGGGGGGTGCCGCTGGTTCGTCGCCGATCGTATCGGCCCAGCGCTCTCTCAGGATGCGCGACGCACACGTTGTCGCAAAGCTCCTTCATATGGCCCACACGCGAAGACGGGGCAGGACCCTGTGGTCCTGCCCCGTCTCGAAGTCGGCGATCAGCCGCCGATGCGCTCGCGGATGCTCGCGCCGAGGGTGGCGTCGACGTTCGTCCAGTACTGGATGAAGCGCTCCTTGATGCGGTCCTGCGTGAGTGCCGCGTACTGGCCGAGCAGCACGTCCAGGAAGCGCGCCTTCTGCTCGTCGTCGTAGACGTCACGGTAGAGCGTTCCCGCCTGGCCGAAGTCGTCGTCTTCCGCGTGCAGCGTGTAGGCCGAGCGCACGAGCTCGCCGTCGTTCTCCCAGCTTCCCTCCACGCCGCGTTCCGCATCGGCAGCGGGGCCGCCGTAGGAGTTCGGCGTGTAGACGCGGGCGTCGGCCGGGTTGAACAGGAACTGCATGTTGCCCTCGTGCATGTAGTTGCTCACGTGGGCGGCGTGCGGCTGGTTCACCGGCAGCTGGTTGTAGTTGGCGCCGATGCGGTAGCGCTGGGCGTCGGGGTAGGCGAAAACGCGCGCCATGAGCATCTTGTCGGGCGAGATTCCGGTTCCGGGAACCTGGTTGCCCGGCGAGAAGGCCGCCTGCTCGATCTCTGCGAAGAAGTTCTGCGGGTTGCGGTTCAGCGTGAAGTGGCCGACCGGGATGAGCGGGTAGTCCGCGTGCGACCACGTCTTGGTGAGGTCGAACGGGTTGAAGCGATAGGTCTTCGCCTCCTCATACGGCATGATCTGCACGGAGACGTCCCAGGTGGGGAAGTCGCCGTTCTCGATCGCCGTGAACAGATCGCGACGGTAGTAGTCCGCGTCGGCACCGGCGATGCGCTCGGCCTCTTCCGCGGACATCGCGACGACGCCTTGACGGGTGTGGAAGTGGTACTTGACCCAGAATCGCTCACCGGCCGCGTTGATCCACTGGTAGGTGTGCGAGCCGTAGCCGTTGAGGTGACGCCACGACTTCGACAGGCCGCGGTCGCCCATCAGATAGGTCACCTGGTGTGCGCTCTCCGGCGACAGCGTCCAGAAGTCCCACTGCATGTCCGCGTCGCGCAGACCCGACTGGCCGAGGCGCTTCTGAGAGTGAATGAAGTCCGGGAACTTGATCCCGTCGCGGATGAAGAAGGTGGGGGTGTTGTTGCCCACGATGTCGAGGTTTCCCTCGGTGGTGTAGAAGCGCAGCGAGAAGCCGCGGACGTCGCGCCAGGTGTCGGGGGAGCCCTGCTCGCCCGCGACGGAGCTGAAGCGGATGAGCGTCTCGCTCGTGGTGCCCTTCTGGAACACGGCTGCGCGCGTGTACTGCGACACGTCCTCGGTGATCACCAGTTCGCCGAACGCACCGCCGCCCTTGGCGTGGGGGTTACGCTCCGGCACGCGCTCGCGGTTGAAGGAGGCGAGCTTCTCGACCAGGTAACGGTCGTGCAGGGCGGTGACGCCGTCAGCGCCGACGGTCAGCGAGAACTGATCGCTGGCGACGGGCGTGCCGGTCTGGGTGGTGGTGACGTTGGCTTCAGCCATGTCCATTCCTTTCGCAGTCTGAACAGATGGCACGGAAGGTGATGGTTGCTTCCAACACACGCATTCCGTGGTCTGAGGAGGGAATCAAGCAAGGGGCGTGTCCGACCGTGCATTC
The DNA here is from genome assembly GCF_044987425.1 of Microbacterium sp. ZW T5_56. NCBI lineage: Bacteria > Bacillati > Actinomycetota > Actinomycetes > Micrococcales > Microbacteriaceae > Microbacterium > Microbacterium sp. ZW T5_56. The sequence goes on from NZ_JBJDRI010000025.1 coordinate 4,634, forward strand.
CACGTCCTCCACCCGACCGCAGACGATGCACTGCAGGTGGTGGTGGTTGTCGACGAAGTCGAGCTCGTAGAGTGCGCGATCGGCATCGGGCAGGCTGACGCGGCGGACGATGCCGGCGTCGGTGAGATCTCCCACCACGCCGTGCACGGTCTGCAGCGCGATGCCCGGGACCGCGTCGCGGATCGCGCCGTGGACCACGTCGACCGACGCGTGAGGGCGAGTGGCAAGTGCACTGTAGACCGCGACACGCTGTGCGGTGACGCGCAGGCCAGCGTGGCGCAGCACGTCTGCCACGTGCTCCGCCGTGGGCGCCCCCGTCGTCTCCATATCCCCGACCCTACCCTTTTCCTGACTGATTCGTAAAAATGACTCACCCAAGATTCCGCCTCACGCCGCGACCCATCACCCGCGAGACTTCCGTCTGTGGGCGAGAATCGGTGCGTTGCGCGGATTCTCGCCCACAGACGCCAGTCTCGCGGGGATCGTGAGTGCCTTGAGGTATCCGCGAGAGGTGCGGGGGCGGACGAGAGCGGCAGCGGGTCGGGCTAGAGGCGACCCTGGGCCTTGAGCTCGAGGTAGCGGTCGGCGATCCGTGGGGGAAGATCCTCGGGGGTGTCGGCTATCGCGTCGCCGCCGGAGCGCTCGACGGCGTAGGCGACGAGCGCTGCCTCATGTGCCGTCTGCTCTGCTGCCGCCGCACGATAGACGGCGTCGGCATCACCGCGTTCGGACGCGATCTCATCCAGCGCGGTATCGGTGGCGGATCCCACCACGAGGCGCGTGCCACGGGGGACCAGCCCGAGGGACGTCAGGAACGCCCGGGAACTGAGCGGCTCGTCCTGCGCGGTGAGGATCACCAGCAGCGACGGACGCACACCGAGCGCGCGGGCCTGCGCGAGCGCCGCGTCCCAGTCGGTGTCGATGAGCTGCGCGTCCACGCCGGCCATCGCATCGGTGAGCGCGGGAAGCAGCCCGGGACCGTCCACTCCGGTGACGCGCGCGCGGATCACCCGGTCGAACATCAGCAGGTGGACGTGGTCGCCGGCCCGCTGCGCCAGCGCGGCCAACAGCAGCGTCGCCTCCATCGCCGCGTCGAGCCGCGTGCCATCGCCGACGCGCGTGGCCGCCGTCCGTCCGGTGTCGATGATGATCACCACGTGCCGATCGCGCTCCGGGCGCCAGGTGCGCAGCATCGTGGTCCCGGCGCGAGCGGTGGCGCGCCAGTCGATCGAGCGCACGTCATCCCCGCGGACATACTCCCGCAGTGAATCGAATTCGGTTCCCTGACCGCGCACCTGGATCGACGTGTTGCCGTCCAGCTCCTTCAGCCGGGCGACCCGCGACGCGAGGTGGCGTCGAGAGGAGAAAGCGGGGAGCACCCGGATGCGCCCCTCGCTGTGCAGGCTCACCTGTCGGCCCGCGATTCCCAGCGGGCCGGCGGAACGCACCGCTACGAAGCCGCTGCGCAGTTCACCACGTCGACGTGGGAGCAGCGCAATTTTCAGCGAGCGTCGCTCACCGGGCGGAACCACGACGTGCTCACGGCGCTCGGGAGCACCTGCCGTGGGCTGCCAGGCGTCGCGCACTGCCAGCACCGCGCGCCGGGATCCGCGGTTGGTGAGGATCAGCTCGGTACGGACCGGTTCACCGAGACGCGAGCGTGTCGGCACGTCGCGGTCGACGACGAGTCGTCGCGGATCTGCCGCGAGGGCCGTGTCCGTCACGATGAAGACGAGCGTGAGCACCAGCCACAGCAGCAGCATCGTCCACGGCGGAATGCCCAGGCTCGCGGAGAGCACGACGGGCACCACGCCGAGGGCGAGGATGAGGGGAGCGCGGCCGGTCAGATACACGTCAGATCGGAACCCGGGTCTGGGCGAGCACGTTGGTGAGCACTGCATCCGCCGAGACGCCCTCGATCTCCGCCTCGGGACGCAGCTGCAGGCGGTGACGCCAGACGGGCACCACCATCGCCTGCACGTGGTCCGGGGTGATGGCGGGGAATCCGCCCAGCCACGCCCAGGCCTTCGCAGCAGCCAGCAGCGCGGTGGACGCGCGCGGGCTCACACCGACCTGCACGGACGGGCTGGAGCGCGTGGCGCGCGCGAGATCGACGATGTAGGCGAGCACGTCATCGGTCACGGCCACGCGGGCGACGGCGTCCTGGGCGGCCGTGATCTCGGCCGGGGTGACCACCGTCTGCAGACCGGCGGACTCCAGTGATCGCGGGGAGAATCCGGCAGCGTGACGACGCAGCACGTCCACCTCGGCATCGCGCCCCGGCACCTCCACGATGAGCTTCAGGAGGAACCGGTCCAGCTGCGCCTCGGGAAGGGTGTACGTGCCCTCCTGTTCGATGGGGTTCTGCGTCGCAGCGACCAGGAACGGCTCGGGCAGACGCCGGCTCACGCCGTCGCTGGAGACCTGTCGCTCCTCCATCGCCTCGAGAAGGGCCGACTGGGTCTTCGGCGGCGTGCGGTTGATCTCATCCGCCAGCAGTACGTTCGTGAAGACGGGCCCCTCGCGGAATTCGAACTCGCCCGAACGCGCGTCATAGATGAGCGAGCCGGAGACGTCGCCAGGCATGAGGTCGGGGGTGAACTGGATGCGTTTGGTGTCCAGACCGATCGCGCGCGCAAATGAGCGAACCAGCAGCGTCTTCGCGACGCCGGGCACCCCCTCCAGCAGCACGTGGCCTCGGGCGAGCAGCGCGATCAGCAGGCCCGTGACCGTGCCGTCCTGACCGACGACGGCCTTGCCCACCTCCCAGCGGACGCGGTTGATCGCGTCGCGCGTGGGATCCGGGGTGGAGTATCCGGGTGTGCTCACGAGCGCTTCCCTTCGGTTCGTACGGCGGCGCGGATCGCCGCTTCCCATTGTGCGAGTCGGTCGCTGAGCTCGACGAGCTCGGCGTCAGTCGTTGGCGCGGGGCCGGTGAGGAGTATGCGCAGCGCATCACGCGGGCCCGCGACCGCCGCTGCGGCAGCGTCGATGACGGCATCCGGCGTCGCGCCGCGACCCATGCCGAGCAGTCGGCCGAGTTCGGCGATGCTGCGTCGACGCAGGATGTGCGCCGCATGGCCGGTGTCGCGCGCCCGTGCGTAGAGGCGAGCGCGACCCTCGAGCGTCTCCGACGCCCGAACGGTGACCGGCAGCCGCTCGGCGACCAGGGGGCCGAATCGGCGACCGCGCCAGATCGCTGCCAGGACCGCCGTCAGGGCGAGTAGCACGAGCGCGGGAGTGACCCAGCCGGGCGTGAGGTCGGCGAGCGTGGCGTCCGAGGCACGCTGCGTGTCGCTGTCATTCCAGCTCGGGACGTACCAGACGAGGGACTCGTGTTCGCCGAGGAGCGCGAGCGCGAGCGCCGCGTTCCCGTTCTCGGTGACGCTCGCGTTGGTGAACAGCAGCGAGGCATCCAGGGCCCGTACCGTCCGCCCGTCACGCGTCTCGGAGATGAGGCCCGCGCCCTCACCCTCTGGGAAGCACGAGAGATCGCCGCCCGTCATCAGCGCGCCGGGACGGATCGTTCCGGCATTCTCCGCGGCGGGGAGGTCACACTTCGCCGCGACCTCGTGCGCGCCATATCCCACGATCTCCGCTCCCGGAATCGCGAGATCCAGGACGGCAGAGCTGGGATCGAGCAGCACCGTGGTCGACGCCGCATCGATCAGGCCGCGGACGGTGTCGTCACTGAGGGTGTACGGGTCCGGGAGCACGAGCGTGCTGGACTCGTCCTCGAGCAGACGCGCGACGTCGCTGTGACTGCGGGCGATCTCCACGCTGACCCCGTGACCACGCAGCACCTCGACGAGGGCGCGATAGCCATCAGGTCCATGGCTCTCGGGATCGGCGCGCCCTTTCTCCGACGCCGTGAAGGTGCTGCTGGCCCACAGCAGCAGCACGGCGGCCACGATGACGATGAGAACCACCGCGATCCATCCGCGCCACCCCCTGCGTCGACGGGCGACCAGCGGCGTGCCGTCCCGCTCCACGGCGAGGCTCACGAGATCGCCCCCGTCAGCTCCGGCAGCGCGACAGGGCGGGAGCGCTCCAGACGCTCATCGGTTCGGCTGATGCCGTCGAAGGCCTCCGGGGTTCCGGGCTGTCGGAGGTAGCGGACGGCGTCGAAGACATCGGCTGCGGCGCTCAGCTCCGCGACCTCGGTCGGGAAGGCGGCCGACGCCTGAGCCGCAAACGCGTGCACGGTGGCGCCCGGGCCGAGGCGCACGGCGCCGCGCTCGGACAACCCGCGTGCCAAGGCCCGGAACCGGAGGATCACGGCTTCGTCATAGTCACCGGCCGCGGCGGCCTGCTGGGCGGCGCGTCGGAGCTCGGTCGCGGTGCGGCTCTCCTCTTCGCCGAACAGCAGGTCATCGGCGGTGAGGCGCGAGGAGGCGCGCGTTCGCGGCACACCCCACACGATGATCGCCGCCACGATGATGGCGACGATCAGCACGCCGATGATGGCGGCCACCACCATGCCGCCGCCCGGCCCGATCTGCGGGTTGAGGATGCCGGAGATGAAATCGCTGATCGCCTTCGCCATCTGGTCGAACCACGTCGGCTGAGCTTCGGCGTAGGCGGGCTTGGCCAGCTCGTCCTCGAGCCAGGACCGGGCCTCATCCGGGTCCGGAAGCAGGGGGATCTCGGAGAATCCGATCACGTCAGCGCGATTCCGCATCGTCGGACGGGCCGGTCGGCGCAGCATACGGCGGAGACGGCGGAGTTGCCGGGGTACCGGCCGGGGGAGGAGCCAGGGGCGGCTGTCCATACGCGGGAGCCGCGGGAGCCTGCGGGGCGGCGGGTGCCTGCCCGTAGGCGGGTGCCTGCCCGTAGACGGGTGCCTGTCCGTACGCGGGTGTCTGTCCGTACCCAGGCGTCTGCCCATACACAGGTGCCTGTCCATACACCGGCGCCTGCCCATACACAGGTGCCTGCCCATACACCGGCGCCTGCCCGTACGCCGTCGCCGGATACTGCGCGCCATACCTCGCACCCGGTCCTCCGACCGCGGCGGACGGCGTGTACATGCGTGCGGGGTCGTACGCGAACGGATCCGTGGTGGGCTCGCCCAGGTCGCGTCGCTCGACGTACGCGAGCAGATCGGCGTCGAGGCCCTCGCGTCGCATCCGCGCGTCGGTGTAGCACAGCGCGAGACCGGTCGCGTTGACCACCAGACCCACCGCTTGGATCACGACCTGCACGATGAGCGCCGGCAGCGTCGCCGTGAGGACGGTGCCGAGGATCGATGCGAAGTCGGTGGTGAGTCCGGTCGGGAGGAACACGGAGGCTCCGAGTCCCACCACCATCTGCACGATCGAACCCACGATGCTCGCGACGACGCCGAAGGCGAGGCTGATCAGGATGGTCACCCCGAACACCACCCAGAAGCGGCCGCGCGTGAGCGTCCACGATCGGCGGATGGCCGAGCCGATCGTGGCACGTTCCAGCACGATGGCGGAGGTTGCCAACGACAGCTTGGTGTTCAGCCAGAGAAACAGCACGAACACGCCGAGGATGAGCAGGATCATGAGGATCACCGTGAGCGCGATGCCATCGCGGCCCAGGCTCATCGACAGCCCCACCGTGACCACCAGGACGATGACGACGGGGACCGCGATGACGATCGCCATCGCCAGACCGATGAGGAACGTGTACCCGATCAGTCGTCCGAGCACCGGCGTGATCCTTCGCCACAGCTGCCCGAGGGTCTGACGCTCGGCCACGATGCCGCCGGCCACGTCCGCTGCCACGATGGCCTGCACGACGATGGTGACGCCCTGCATCAGCAGGCCGATCACGAGGGAGCCCAGGAAGATCAGCAGCGCATTGCCCGCCGAGATCGCGCCGTAGTCGTCGGACGTGACGGATGCCGTCTCCAACCGCGGCATCGTCAGGAAGACGAGCCCGGCGAGTCCCAGCGTGCCGAGGACGCTCACGCCCACCTGGAAGCACACGGCGAAGCCGAAGAGCACCTTGGGGTTGTGACGCAGAGCGCTGAAGGAGCGCCCCAGGATCTGTCCGAAGCTGAGCGGATGCAGGGGGATGAGCCCTGGCTGCGGCGCGGGTGTCCACGCGGGATATGTGCCCGGATTCTGTGTCACGATGAGCCCCCTCGATGCGTGTGACCCCCATCGTGTCACATGCGCATGGCCCCTCGAAATCTCTCCGAGTCGCGGCATGGGCTCGATCCTGCGCCGCATCCCACCGTTCTGCAGGCGTGTCGATTACGCTGGAGCAGAGCCGACACCCGTCCGGCATGCTCGAACGAAGGACCAACCGTCGCTATGACGTCTCGCATCCTCGTCGTCGATGACGACACCGCGCTCGCGGAGATGATCGGTATCGTGCTGCGCACCGAAGGGTTCGAAACGGTGTTCTGTGCGGACGGTTCCGAAGCGGTGCAGGCGTTCCGCGATGAGAAGCCGGACCTGATCCTGCTGGATCTCATGCTCCCGGGCCTGGACGGCATCGAGGTCTGCCGTCGCATTCGCACGGAGTCGGGCATCCCCGTCATCATGCTGACCGCGCGTGCCGACACCGCCGACGTCGTCACGGGCCTGGAGGCCGGCGCCGACGACTACATGGTCAAGCCCTTCAATCCGAAGGAGCTGGTCGCCCGGATTCGCACTCGCCTCCGTCCGACCACGACGGGAGATTCCGAGGTACTCCGCGTGGGCGATCTCACGATCGATGTCGCCGCGCACGAGGTGCGTCGCGCGGACGAGGTCATCGCCCTCACGCCGCTGGAGTTCGAACTGCTGGTGGCGCTGGCATCCAAGCCCCAGCAGGTGTTCTCGCGCGAGATGCTCCTGGAGCAGGTGTGGGGCTATCACTACAAGGCCGACACTCGGCTTGTGAACGTGCACGTGCAGCGGCTCCGCGCGAAGGTGGAGCTGGACCCGGACAACCCGCGCATCGTCACCACCGTGCGCGGCGTCGGCTACCGCGCGGGCGCGGTGGAATGAACCCGTGAGCCTCGAGGCACGCCTCGCGGCGGACGGCGGTATCCGTGGCTGGGCCGCGCGAATCGGCCGCTCCTGGAACTCCTCGCTGCGCTTTCGCACCACGGCGACCGCGGTGACGCTCACGGCGATCGCCGTGCTGGTCTCCTTCGTGGTGATGAGCTTCGTCATCCAGAACTATCTCTTCACCTCGCGCTACGAGCAGGTGAGCTCCGATGCGCGCCGTGCCTCGGAGGCGGCGCAGGACACGCTCAACCGTGCCGATCTCACCGGCGGCCGTTCGATTCTCATCTCCACCCTGTACTCGATGAACCAAGATCTCATCGAGCGCTCTGCCAGCAGTCAGGGCGCGATGCTGCGCATCGACACCGATGTGCCCGTCGATAACGTCTGGCAGGACCGGTTCTGGGGCGAGTTCGATGACACGATCATCACCGCCGACATGAGCGCCCGGGTGGAGGACAAGCCCGAAGGCATGTGGTGGCAGTCGACGCACATCACGCAGAACGGGCAGCCGGTGGCGGCGATCATCATCGGCCGTCAGCTGGACGTGCCCGAGTACGGTGCCTACTCCCTCTATCTCGTGTACGACCTCAGTGCGGCATCGCAGACCCTCGGATTCCTGCAGCTCATGCTCTGGATCGCGGGTCTCCTGCTCCTCGTCGTCGTGGGTCTGATCTCCTGGTTCGTGGTGCGGCAGGTGGTCGCGCCCGTGGCGCAGACGGCTCTCACCAGCGCCCGCTTCGCGGGTGGCGACCTCGGAGTGCGCGTCCACGTGCGCGGCGACGACGAGATCGCGGCTCTCGGCCGCTCGTTCAACGCGATGGCCAACAGCTTGGAATCGCAGATCAAGGAGCTGGCCGATCTGTCGCTGGTGCAGCAGCGCTTCGTCTCGGACGTGTCCCACGAGCTGCGGACGCCGTTGACGACGATCAAGCTCGCCGCCGACATGCTGAACATGCAACGCGACGAGTTCGATCCGGTCACCGCTCGTTCCGCGGAACTGCTGCAGACCCAGGTGGAGCGCTTCGAGGTGCTTCTGACCGACCTCCTCGAGATCAGCCGGTACGACGCGGGGTCGGTGCAGCTGGAGCTGGAGGCGACGAGCGTCGCCCAGCTCGCGGAGGACTGCATCGAGGGGATGGAGCAGCTGGCCGAACAACGCGGATCGGATCTGCGCTTGGTCGCCCCGGGAGGCTATTCGCCGATCGACATCGACCCGCGTCGGATTCGTCGGATCGTCCGAAACCTGCTCGGCAATGCGATCGAGCATGGCGAAGGGCGTCCGATCGTGGTCACGGTCGACAGCGACCAGCATGTCGTGGCACTCGGCGTGCGTGATTATGGCATCGGCATGGCTCCGGAGGACGCCGAACGCGTGTTCGACCGGTTCTGGCGCGCCGACCCGTCGCGAAAGCGCACGATCGGCGGAAGTGGACTGGGGCTGTCCATCGCCCTGGGCGACGCGAAGCTGCACCACGGCACGCTCGAAGTGTGGTCGCGTCCGGGCGAGGGCACCAACTTCGTGCTGGTGTTGCCGCGAGATGGCGAGATGCTGTCCACGGTGTCGCCGGTTCCGCTGGAGCCGAGTGATGCCGGTGCCGCGCTGGAGCAGCTCGGCATCACCCAGCCGATTCTGGTAGCGGGGCTGAACAACGTCGTCGCCAAGAAGAGCACCGTGCAGGAGGAATCCTCATGAGCACCCGGCACGCCCTCCGACGCCGCGGCGGCGTGATCGTCGCATTGGTGTTCGCGCTGGTCCTCTCCGCCTGCGGTGCGATGCCGACATCGTCCTCCGTGCAGGCGGTTTCGCTCGACCAGCCCGTCGGTGGCGAGGAGCAGATCGAGGTGCAGGCGTCGGATCCGGTCAAGGGCTCGGATCCTGACCGCATCGTGCGCGACTTCATCCAGGCCGCCACCAGCCCGCGCGGCGACTTCGCGACCGCACGGAAGTTCCTCGCTCCCGACGCGACCTGGCAGCCCAACCAGAGCGTCACCATCGACTCCTTCAGCGAACGCGAGGTCTCGGAGGCCGCGGAAGATGGTGCGGTCACGGTGACGGTGAAGCCGGTGGCCGTGGTGGATGAAGAGGGCGTGTACCGACAGGCAGCACCCCAGCCGATCGTGTTGCCGTTCCAGCTCGAACAGCAGCCGGCGGGCAGCCCGGATGCGGGGGAGTGGCGCATCACGTCAGCGCCCGATGGCATCGTGATGGAGTCGAACCTCTTCTATGCCTCCTACCAGTCCACCTCGCTCATGTTCTTCGATCCCACCTTCCACTACCTCGTGCCGGATCAGCGCTACTTCCCGAAGCTGGCCGCGCCGGAACGCACCGTAGCGGCTCTCCTGCGCGGACCGAGCGCGGACATCGCCCCGGCGGTGCGCACCGCTATTCCCGACGGCACCACGTTGCAGGACGGCTCCGTGGTCCAGACCGACAGCAGCACGACGGTGTCCTTCACCGAGCTCTCCACCGACGACTCCCGCACCCTCGGGCTCATGAAACTCCAGCTCGAACGAAGCCTCGGTGCCTCCTCCGTCACGATGACCGTCGGCGCGACCGCTCTCTCGCCCGCACCGCAGACGGTGGATGCGGGAACCGTGGACAGCACCCTCTTCGCACTCACGGCCAACGGCGGGGTCACGGTCAGCGGGAACAGCCTGACGCCCAGTGATCTGCTCGCGGATGACATCCGTGAGACCGTGCCGAACGCTCTCGTGCTGATCAGCGGGACGGGAACCTCGACTGCTCCCGCTGTGGCCGTGGGTCGTGGGCAGGACGGGACGGTCTACCGCTACACCGACGACGCCGATCGAGTGGTGTTGGACAATCGCCCGGGATTGATCGAGCCGACCGTGGATCCGGAGGGTTTCGTGTGGACCAGCACCGCCGATCCGTCGTCGCTCAAGGTGAGCTCGCCACAGGACCAGGAGATCACCCTGGAGACCGGCGTCACCGAGCTCACGTCGGTGCAGGCGATGCAGGTCTCCCGCGACGGCACGCGACTGGCGGTACTGGGCACCGAGGGGTCCTCGGCGATCCTGGGCTGGTTCCCCGTGCTGCGCGGATCGGATGGCAAGCCATCCGGACTCGGGGAGTTCAAGCGGCTGCGAGACCTGGGGGGAATCGGTCTGGATGTCGCCTGGCTCGACTCGCTCACGATCGGCGTGCTCAGTCGAGAGGGGACGGACACCTGGTTCGGTTCGGACTCGATCGGTGGCATCCGGGATGGATTCCGTGCCCCGGAAGACGCTCTGCACCTCTCCGGCGTGAACCGCACCGCGAACGTGCGATTGCTGAGCTCAGACGGCACGCTCTACTCCCGCCGCAACTCCGTCTTCCAGAAGGTCGCCGACGGCATCTCCGTTCTCGCCAACGTGCAGACCGTCATCCGCTGACCCATCGCGTCCTCCCCAGCCGGGTTTTCCACCGCGCGCGGGTCGAGGCGAGGTCTCAGACGGATCTGACCACCCTCGGTATGGCACGCTGAGCGGATGCGACGGATGATCAGTGAGCTCCTCGATCTCGTCGTGCCTTCCGCCTGTGTCCGGTGCGACGCCGACGGGCCCGCACTGTGCGACGCGTGCATTGCCGAGCTGAACCGCCCGGGTCCGGCGCGGCGCGGCACCGCCGGTGGGACCGCGGTGTTCAGCGCCTGGCGCTGGGAGGACGCGGCGTCGGTGATGCAGGCGTACAAGGCCGGCCAGACCCCCTGTGCTCGCGCTCTCGGCCAGGCCCTGCACCACGCGGTCGATGCCGTCATCGCGGAAGCGCGCGAACGCGGCGATGTCGGGACGGAACCGATCGCGCTGGTGCCGATTCCGTCGTCCGCGCGTTCGTATCGTCGGCGGGGATTTCACCCGGTGGAGCTGATGGCACGGCGCGGGGAAATGCCCGTAGTCCGTGTGCTTCGCCACGCTCGGCGCGTTGCCGATCAGCGCGGGCTGGGACGGCGCGACCGGGCCGCCAACATGGTGGGTGCCTTCGCGGTGCACGGGGTGCTGAGACCGGGGTGCCCGGTGGTGCTGATCGACGATGTGGTCACCACCGGCGCAACACTGGATGCCGCGGCGGCTGTTCTGCGGTCGAGGGGAGCGCGTGTTCTCGGGGCCGCCACGGCTGTCAGCGCAGACCGAGATGACACACCGGCAAATGACAGGTGACATGTCGGCGTGCGGGGGATACGGTGGACGACAACTAAGCGGCTGGGTCCGCCCGCCCCGTGGGCGGACCGGACAAGGAGGTCAGAGATGGAAATCAACTTCGCTGGTGTTGGCGTGGGGATCTCGGACCGGTTTCGCGAGGTGGCCGAAGAGAAGGCCGCCCGCGTCGGGACGCTTGCGCCACGGGCGCAGCACCTCGATGTGAAAGTCACCCATCACGCCTACAAGCAGGGCCGGATGGACGACGAGACCGTTGAGCTCACTCTGGTGGGCAAGGGCCCGGTGGTACGGGCCGAGGCGACGGACGCCGATAAGTTCGTCGCGCTCGATCTCGCGCTGGACAAGCTCGCCGAGCAGATCCGACGCGTGAAGGGCAAGCGCATCGAGGCGCGGGATCATCCGCGTGGTGCGCATTTCCAGAAGGGCGAGGGCCTGACCGGCATCGACCTGCAGCCCGCCTCGGTGGAGGTGCTCCGATCGGTCGCCACGGGCGAGATTCCGATCATCACCGGCAATGAGGACGAGCCCGACTACTCACCGGTAGTCATCCGCACGAAGCGGTTCGAGGCGGAGTGGATGAGCGTCGAGGACGCCGTGGATCGGATGGAGCTCGTCGGTCACGACTTCTTCCTGTTCGTCGACGCGCGAACCGATCATCCGTCCGTGGTCTATCGCCGCAAGGGCTGGGACTACGGTGTGATCTCTCTCACAACGCTCGCCCAGCCCGCAGTGGCGGCGCAAGTGTCCTGACCCGATCATGACGAAGGGGCTGTGCAGCAACCGCTGCACAGCCCCTTCGTCATGAAGTCCGCGTTTCAGTCGTGAACTCCGCGTTTCAGTCGAAGATGTCTCCGATGATGCCGCCGAGGATCGCGCCACCGATGAGCCCGCCGAGCATGTCGCCGCCCGACATCCCACGCCCGCCACCGCGCGGGCCGTCCCAGCGGTCGTCCGGGCGGGAGGAGTCGATGTCGCGCTGGGCGAGCTGCAGCGCCTGCGATGCGAGGCTGCCGGTGCGACGGGCGAGCACGAGTGCCTGCTCGCGGGTGTCCTCGGGCTCGATGAGCTGGTCGATGTCCTGACGCAGCCGCTCCGCCTCGGCGAGGCGGGTCCGCGCGTCCGCGCCGATCCATCCGCGGTGGCCGGAGATCACGTTCTGGGCGACGGCCAGCTGCCGGTCGGCGTCATCAACGGCGTGACGGACGGTGGCGACGGGCGGAAGAGGGCGCGCTGCGCGCTCCACGGCCTTCGCGATCGCCTCGTCGAGTGCGCTGTTGGCCTCGCGCAGTACCGAAAGCTCAGTGAAGGGATCGGTGCGCGTGCCTGCTGCGGGCAGGGTACGCAGGGCGGCGTCGAGTTCGGTCGCCGCCGCGGTGACGGCCGGCGAGCGCGGCGCGGTGCGTGCCCGGATGAGGTCGCCACGGGAATCGGCGATCACGTCGGCGAGGGTGGACTCGGCACGCATGGCCTCGAGCTCGAAGTCGTCGATGCCGTCGAGGATCGTGGTGGCGCGGCGGACTGCCTCCGTGGCGGTCTCGAGCGCGAGATTGGCTTCTTCGTTACGACCGGCCTCACGACGCCGCGCAGAGACATTGGCACTGTGCGAGGCGAAGGCCAGCAGGTTCTCGATTTCGTCGGCACCGTTTCGGACCTGGCGCATGGCGTCATCGTTGTAGCGCAGCTCGAGGCGGGCGATGACCTCCTTCGCCGCCGGCACGCGCTCGCTGAGGGCCACGGTGTCGCGGCGCACACCCTCGATGATCTGCGGCGCACGGCGCACCAGCTCGATGCGGTCCTGCAGAGCGGAGGTGCGCTCATCGAGCACGGACTCCGCCCACTCGCAGAGTTGGATGATGCGGGCGTTGCGCGTGCGCGTCTCCTCGACGGTGTCGGGGATCTCGTCGTGGTTCAGCTGGTTGAGCTGGTACGCCTCGCGCAGGTGGGTTCGTACGGCGGTCAGGGCTTCGGAGAGCGGGCCGACGGCCTTCTCACCCAGTTCTGCGCGCGCGAACTCCAGCTCATCGGTCGTGACACGAATGCGCTCGTCCGCGGACACGAGGGCCGCGCCCGCGCGTCGGGCGAGATCCGCATCCGCCGCGTCCTGAGCTTCTTGTTCCTCGCGCCTGCGTTTGCCCCAGAAACCTGCCATGCAATGATCCTAGGTCGGCGATGCCGTGGGTGCGCTGCGGGTTCGCTCAGCGCGCACTGGTGCGCAGGCGTGAAGAAGCGCTCAGCGTTCGAGTTCGGCGCGAATCAGCTCGGTGATGTCGATCGGCTCGGTCGGCGGCAGCATGAGCGCCGCGGGATCGATCGGGGTCGCCAGGGTGAGTGTGGCGGGAATCTTGCTGGGCATCGGTCCATGCTCCTTCGATACGTCATCGTCTGGTGTCGGATGAGGACTGCTTCATAGGGGTATGTCCGCTCGGGGCCGAAAGGTCTCACTTTCGGGAGAACTTTTCTCGGATCGGGTGATGACGGTGCGGCGGGTGAGGTCGGTGCCGCGGGGGAGGATCAGCCCGGCCACCACCGCCGTCAGGTGCGCAAAGCCCGCCACCGGGGTGCCGATCCACAGCAAGCGTTGTCGTGCAAGAGGATCGGCTGATTCGTGCTGTTCATGCTCATTTCGTCATCGGATGTGATCGATCAGGCCCGCGACTTGGCGGGACGTCCGCGCTTCGGCCGCTCGGTGGACAGCTCCAGCTCCAGGGCGTGCTGCGGGTGCAGACGCAGACGCTGCTCGGTGTGATCGAGCCAGCGTGCTTCGGCCTCCGTCTGGAAGATCATCGAGTCGACGACCAGGGACCACGCCAGCTCTTCGGGGGAGTCCGGCGCGGCTCCGGCGTACTTCGCGCGGTTGAGTTCCTGCAGCTGGGAGAGGGTGGCGCGCCGCTGGGTCTGGATCACGGCGGTCACATCGACACCGGGAAGCGTGGCTGCCACGGCGAGCTTGATGGCGAGTTCGTCACGCGTGCCCCCGCTGCGCTCCACCGGAGACGACAGCCACGCCCCGACCTCCGCGCGACCTGCGTCGGTGATCTCCCAGAACACGTGGCCCTGATCGTCAGCGTCGCCGCGCTCGACCAATCCATCCCGCTCCAGGCGCTCCAGGGTGTTGTAGATCTGGCCCACGTTGAGCGGCCAGGTCGAGCCGGTGCGCCGATCGAACTCGGAGCGCAGCTGATATCCGTAGCACGGACCCTGATCGAGGATGGCAAGAAGACTCTGGCGGACCGACATCGTGACTCCAAAAGGTTTCCGAGTATCTAATTTCTGAGTATATGTATATCGAGAAATCAGATACTGCGCAACTATTTCCCGACGCCTAGCCTGAACATATGCCTGTCACCCGGACCACCACATGGACAGCCGCAGGAATCCTGCTTCTGGGAATCGGACTGGTCGCGGCTCTCTCCGCGATGCTCGTTCCGGCCGGCGCCGACTCGCTCTCCGCCCTCGTCATCACGGTGGCGGCAGCGCTCGCGGTGGTGGCCCTCGCGGTCGGACCGGGATCCCTTCTGCGCGGCATTCCCGGGGTAATCGGTGCGTTCGTCATCGCCGTCCTGCCGGTCGTCGCGGTGATCCTGCAGATCGTCGGGGTGCACTCGGTGCCACTTTTCCTGATCGTCCAGCTCATGATCGTCATCGGCGGAGTGCTGCTCGTGGCGGACCTGACCCGTGCCCGCCCCGCGCGGCCGTTCACGATGACTGTCGGCGTCGCGTGGGTGCTCGGTCTTGCGCTCGTCGCCGCGGCGGCGGGCTGGACGAGCCGGGGAGGATCCTTTCTCATTCCCGGACCGGTCGGCGTTCTCACCGGATCGTGGGTTCTCGCGATCGCCTCGCTCCTGCTCGGCGTGGCTCTGCTGGGCGCTGTTCGCATGATCGCCCTGAGCGAGCAGAGCGCGTATCCAGGAGCCTCAGAGGTCACGGACCGATAACATGGGCGAATGTGCCGTCGAAAGGCGACACCGGCGCGAGCATGCGCACGATCCGATGGATGGAGACGACTCCCGTGGTGAACCCGATCGAGAAGCTGCTTCGTGCGGGTGAAGGACGCATCCTTCGCCAGCTGAAGCGAGTGGTCAACGCCGTCAACGCGCTCGAAGATGAGTACAGCAAGCTCACCGACGAGGACCTGCGTGGCGAGACCGCACAGCTGCGCGCTCGCTACCAGAAGGGCGAGACGCTCGACAACCTGATGGCGGAGGCCTTCGCCGCCGTTCGCGAGGCGTCCAAGCGCACCCTCGGCCAGCGTCACTATGACGTGCAGATCATGGGTGGCGCAGCCCTTCACCTCGGCAACATCGCCGAGATGAAGACCGGTGAGGGAAAGACGCTCGTCGCCACACTCCCCGCGTACCTCAACGCGATCGCGGGGGAGGGCGTGCACGTCATCACGGTGAACGACTTCCTCGCCACCTACCAGTCCGAGCTCATGGGTCGCGTGTTCCGCGCCCTCGGCATGACCACGGGTGTCATCATCTCGGGCCAGACTCCTGCGGTGCGTCGCGAGCAGTACAACGCCGACATCACGTACGGCACCAACAACGAGTTCGGCTTCGACTACCTGCGCGACAACATGGCGTGGCAGAAGGAAGACCTCGTCCAGCGCGGTCACTTCTACGCGATCGTCGACGAGGTCGACTCGATCCTGATCGACGAGGCCCGTACCCCGCTCATCATCTCCGGCCCGTCCTCGGGTGAGGCGAACCGCTGGTTCACCGAGTTCGCACGCATCGCGCGCACGCTCGAGCCCGAGGTCGACTACGAAGTCGATGAGAAGAAGCGCACGGTCGGTGTCCTGGAGCCGGGTATCGAGAAGGTCGAGGACTACCTCGGCATCGACAACCTGTACGAGTCGGCCAACACGCCGCTCATCTCGTTTCTCAACAACTCGATCAAGGCGCTCGCCCTGTTCAAGCGCGACACCGACTACGTCGTGATGAACGACGAGGTCATGATCGTCGATGAGCACACCGGTCGAATCCTCGTGGGTCGTCGTTATAACGAGGGCATCCACCAGGCCATCGAGGCCAAGGAGGGCGTGCCGGTCAAGGCCGAGAACCAGACCCTCGCCACCGTCACGCTACAGAACTACTTCCGTCTGTACGACAAGCTCTCCGGCATGACCGGTACCGCCGACACCGAAGCGGCCGAGTTCATGTCCACGTATCAGCTGGGCGTGGTGCCGATCCCGACCAACCGCCCCATGGTCCGCAAGGACCAGCCGGATGTGGTCTACAAGAACGAGCAGGCGAAGTTCACGCAGATCGTCGAGGACATCGCGGTTCGCTACGAGAAGCAGCAGCCGGTGCTGGTGGGCACGGTCTCCGTCGACAAGAGCGAGTACCTCTCGCGTCTGCTGGCCAAGAAGGGCATCAAGCACGAGGTCCTCAACGCGAAGAACCACGCGCGTGAGGCCGAGATCGTCGCTCGCGCCGGTCGCCTGGGTGCGGTCACCGTCGCCACCAACATGGCTGGTCGTGGAACCGACATCATGCTCGGTGGCAACGCCGAGTTCCTCGCCGTACAGGAGCTGAAGTCGCAGGGACTGGACCCGGTGGAGACGCCGGACGAGTACGAGGCAGCCTGGGACGACGCGTACGCGGCAATGAAGAAGCAGGTCGAGGAGGACGCTGCCGCTGTTCGCGATGCGGGTGGCCTCTACGTCCTCGGCACCGAGCGCCACGAGTCGCGCCGAATCGACAACCAGCTGCGCGGTCGTGCCGGACGTCAGGGAGACCCGGGTGAGTCCCGGTTCTACCTCAGTCTCACCGACGACCTCATGCGTCTGTTCCAGAGCGGGTTCGCCGAGTCGATGCTGCAGCGCTCGAACCTGCCCGACGACACCGCGATCGAGATGGGTGTGGTCACTCGCGCCATCAAGTCGGCTCAGTCGCAGATCGAAGCGCGTAACGCCGAGATCCGCAAGAACGTGCTGAAGTACGACGACGTCCTCAACCGTCAGCGCGAGGCGATCTACGCCGATCGTCGTCACATGCTCGAGGGCGACGACATCAAGGACCGCGTCGCGCACTTCGTAGAGGACGCGATCGGCAGCATCGTGGACGAGCACACTCAGGCCGGGCACACCGAGAGCTGGGACTTTGACGCGCTGTGGACCGAGCTGAAGACGCTCTACCCCGTCGACGTCACGATCGACGAGGTCGTCGCCGAGGCCGGCGGCTCCAAGGGGCGGATCAGCCAGGACGGTCTGAAGCGCGAGCTGCTCAGCGACGCGCAGATCGCCTACCAGCAGCGCGAGGAGAAGCTCGGCGAGGCCGCGATGCGTGAGTTGGAGCGTCGCGTCGTGTTGCAGGTGCTTGACCGCCGCTGGCGGGACCACCTGTACGAGATGGACTACCTGAAGGACGGCATCGGCCTGCGGGCCATGGCGCAGCGTGATCCGCTGATCGAGTATCAGCGCGAGGGCTACGCGATGTTCCAGTCGATGATGAGCTCCATCAAGGAGGAGGCCGTCGGCTTCCTGTTCAACCTCGAGGTCGAGGTGCGTCCCGCCGAGGACGGCGAGGTCACCCAGGTGCAGGCGAAGGGGCTGCAGAGCCCGGACGACAACAGCGCGAAGCTGGAGTACTCGGCGCCGGGTGAAGCTGGAGACGTCGAGGTTCGCAACGACAAGGGCCAGGTGCAGCAGGCGGCCACCGATCGTGTGCGTCGCGCAGCCGCCGCGGCCGCCGCGACGGACGCTCCCGAGGCCGAGCAGCCGGCCGAGCGCGGCGCGTTCGGACAGAAGGTGCAGCCCGGTCAGGGACAGCCTGGTCAGGGCGGTGCGGCCAACCGCGCCGAGCGCCGGGCACAGGGCAAGAAGCGCTGACGCTGCAACACTGTGACGACGAAGGCCCAGGAGCGATCCTGGGCCTTCGTCATTCTCACTCTGCGGGGGCGTTCACGAACGCCATGTCCGGGTCAGGGTTCCACGCCACCTCCCAGCGGAAGTCATCGGGATCGGAGAAGTAGCCGGAGTAGCCGCCCCACACCCGGTGTTCGCCCGACGTGACGCGGGCACCCGCGCGCTCAGCATCCGCGAGGACCGCGTCCACGGCTGCAGGGGAGGCGACGTTGTGCGCGAGGGTGAGCGGGGCGGCGCCTTCCCCGCGACGAAGAGGACCGACCTCGGCCTCGAAGCCGGCTTCCGTCCAGAGGGACAGCATGAGGGCCGGCCCGACGCGGAACATCAGGACGTCCTCCCCGCGGAAAGCCGGAGTCCATCCGAGCCCGTCGACATAGAAGTTCGCCGCACGATCGAGATCGGCAGTGGCAAGGGTGATGAAGCTCACGTGCTGGTGCATGGCGTCATCCTGCCACTGGCCTCCGACACCGGACAGTCCACCAGCGACCGAGTGGACGGTCGGGACCACCCTGTGGGTGGGACTACCCTTGGGACATGAACCCACTCCGTCCGCTGGATCAGTCCGCCAAGCTCAAGAACGTCCTCTACGAAATCCGGGGGAACGCACTGATCGAGGCGGCGCGTCTGGAGGCGGCAGGGCATCCGGTTCTGAAGCTCAACACGGGCAATCCGGCTGTATTCGGTTTCGAGGCTCCGTACCAGATCGTCCGCGACATGATCGCGGCCATCCCGACCGCCCACGGCTACACCGAGAGCCGGGGCATCCTCTCCGCGCGTCGCGCGATCGTCAGCCGTTACGAGCAGGTGCCCGGCTTCCCGCACGTCGATCCGGATGACGTGTTCCTGGGCAACGGCGTCTCCGAGCTCATCACGATGGTGATGCAGGCTCTGCTGAACGAGGGTGACGAGGTGCTCATCCCAGCACCGGACTACCCGCTCTGGACGGCGATGACGTCGCTGTCCGGAGGCACGCCGGTGCACTACATCTGTGACGAGCAGAACGAGTGGAATCCCGACCTCGAGGACATCCGCTCCAAGATCACGCCGAAGACCAAGGCGATCGTCATCATCAACCCCAACAACCCCACCGGCGCCGTCTACAGTCGCGAGACGCTGGAGGGCATCATCCAGATCGCGCGGGAGAACTCGCTGCTGGTGCTGAGCGATGAGATCTACGACCGCATCCTGTTCGACGACGCCGAGCACATCCCGACGGCCACCCTCGCGCCCGATCTGCTCTGCCTCACCTTCAACGGCCTCTCCAAGACGTACCGGGTGGCGGGCTACCGCTCGGGCTGGATGGTGATCACCGGACCGAAGAAGCACGCCGCGGGGTTCCTGGAGGGCGTCAATCTGCTCGCCTCGACCCGTCTCTGCCCGAATGCGCCCGCGCAGCACGCCGTGCAGGCTGCCTTGGACGGCGTGCAGACCATTGACGCGCTCATCGCGCCCTCGGGACGGCTGCACGAGCAGCGCGACGTGACCTGGGAGGGGCTCAATGCGATTCCCGGGGTGTCGTGCGTGAAGCCACGGGGGGCGCTCTACGCCTTCCCGCGTCTGGACCCGGAGGTTCACGAGATCCATGACGACGCACGGTTCGTCTACGATCTCCTGGTCGCCGAGCACATCCTGCTGGTGCAGGGAACCGGGTTCAATTGGGCGACACCGGATCACTTCCGGGTCGTGACTCTGCCCGAGGCCCGTGTTCTGGGAAACGCGATCGAACGCATCGGCAACTTCCTGTCCAGCTACCGGCAGTGATCGCTGACGCATCCTGACGTTCGAGGGCCGGTCTCCAGAGTGGAGACCGGCCCTCTGGACTCAGATCGAGCCCACGATGCACCGGAGCGGATTGGGAGCGCTCCGATGCGAGTGCGGGTTCGCGGCCCGCTTTCTTCTCAGGGGGAGAAGCACTAGAGGAGGGCGATGGACACGGCGCGCCAGCGTCGGTCGAACCCCTCGAGTCGGATGGCGATCGCGCGGGTGCGGGTGGGGGTGGCCACGACCACGACACCCTCCACCACGCCGTCGGCGGGACTGGTGTGCCGCACGCACAGAATTTGCTGGTGCGGACGCGCGGCGGCGACACCGCGCGCGCTGCGTGCCCGGGTGGCGAGGCCCACGCGGGTGACGACCGAGAGGAACGCCTCCTGCGACAGCCAGCGGGCGAGCTGGTCCACATCGCGGACGCCGGCGAGCGATTCGAGGACCCCCACGGTGAGATTCCGCAGCAGCACGGCAGGATCGGGAAGGTCGACGGTACTGGTGCGCTGCGGAGCGAAGAACTCCGTGATCTCTACCGTGCTCGCGCGTTGCAAGGCGCGGACAGCTCCGGTCCCCCTGGCCATGATTGTCCCCTAACAGCGTGGGGACTCTGCGGCTCCTTCAGCGTTGCACGACGGAGTCGCGCGATACGACGATGACCACAGAGTTGGGGTCAGGAAATCCCGGTTTGTGAGCGAGATCTCATTTAGATATGCATCGTGAACAGGGAAAAAGGAGCCCGGCGACGACGCTGTGAGAGCCTCCTGGGGAGAGCTCGCGGGGCGTCGGACGGGCTCGCGCTAGAGTCGCGCGGGTGCGATGGGATGACTTCTTCGAGGACCTGGAATCGCAGCTCGACGCCGAATGGGAGTCGGAGCGTGCGGCACTGAACACCGAGACCGAGAGACTGCGTGTGGCGCGCCTGGCGTTGCGTACGCGGTTGTCATCCCTGATCGCCGAAGGCGCCGTCATCACGGTGCGCGCGGCGGGCGTGAGCGGGTCCGGTCGCCCCGTCGGAGTCGGATCCGACTGGCTGGCCGTCGTCACCGATGACAGCGGCGAACGTGCCCGGACGGATGGCTCAGCCCCTGTTCAGCGCAGTGGCGATGTGTGGGCGGCAGCAGCGAACGGAGACGGTCTGGCGCTCTACCCGCTGGGCGCGATCCGCACCGTGCAGGCGGAACATGCGGCGATTCTCCGCTCCGCGCTCCCGATGCCCGCGGACGAATTGAGCGGCCGCGTGGTCTTCGGCTTCCTCATGCGCGACCTCGCGCGTCGCCGTCGAGCCGTCACAGTTCGGCTGGTGGACGGCGAGATCCTGCACGGAACGATTGATCGGGCGGGATCCGATCACCTCGACCTCGCCATGCACGAGCCCGGTCGTCCGCGGCGGGCGAGTGAGGTACGCGCGCACGTGATGGTCCCGTTCGCGGCCATCGGCCAGGTGCGCACCGTCGGATCGAGCGTGTGACAGGAGCCTTGGGCACCTCAGTCGCGCCGGACGACGCCCCACATCTCGGGGAAGCTGGCGGTATCGGACTGTCGCCACAACGCAATACGCCGGGCCTCCTCGCGCTGCTCGTCGAGGTAGTCGACGATGGATGCCTCTTCGATGCGCCACTGGTGGCTGGCTCCCATGCGTGCTCCCCGCAGGCGACCCTGGTGTACGAGCGCGAGAACATCGTCCACCGTGAGATCCAGGAGTTCTGCAACCTGCGCCGGCGAGACGTGGCGTCCGGGGGCGCTGAGGTCGGGCATGAGTCGATTATGACGCGTGGGGAACATATTCTGAAGGCGATCTTGTGAGTGTGGATAATCACTGACCCGCGTGACGCTCCTCGACGCGGTGCTGTGGAAAGTCTGCACCCTCGTTCGGCACGCGTCTGACAACATCGCGGACATGTCCAGCCGCCGCGCCCGCTTCTTCTCCGATGCTCGCTTCTTCATCGGCGTCGCCCTTGTCGTCGCGTCGGTCGCTGCGGTGTGGGGGGTTGTCTCCGCGACGAGGACCACCGTCGGTGTTGCCGCGGCCGCGGGGACTCTGCTTCCGGGGCAGGTGATCGGATCGGGCGACCTGCAGAGCACGGAGGTCATGCTCGGCGCCGCCTCCGAGCGCTATCTCTCCGTTTCCGATGTGCCGCCCGGCAGTGTGGTGACGCGAGTGATCGAGCAGGGGGAACTGGTGCCGCGCGACGCGCTGGCGCCAGAGGGATCCGCGCAGCTCACCACCGTCGTGATTCGCAGCGCCGTGGAGGTCGCCTCGGGCGTGCGTGCGGGCAGCACGGTGGATGTGTGGGTGGACAACGCAGTCGAGGATGACCCCGAGCCGCCCCGCGTGCTCGTCTCCGATGCGGTTGTCGTGTCGGTGCGCACGGACGACGCGATGGTGCGCACCGCTGCCGCCGTGATCGAGATCGTGGTGCCGCGTGATGCGGTGCCGGAGGTGCTCGCTGCCGTGTCCGCGGGCAGTGAGCTGTCCGTGATCGCCGCCGCGGGCGGTGGCTCGTGAGCACGGTGGCTGTCTGCCTCCCGCCGTCTGTGGCGCGCCCGCTCTGCGAGGAGTTGGAGGCAGTCGGCGAGCGCGTCGTCGTGTTGGGTCCGCTGCAGATCGGCTCTCCCGATGCGCTCACCGGCGTGGACGCGCTGGTGCTGCTGGCGGATCCGCGCCAGTTGGACGGTGCGCTGCTCGCGCGCTGTGACGCCGCGCGCGTCCGGGTCGTTCCGGTCGCGATGGATGATGCCGGCGCCACCCTGGCGGCTCGCCTGGGCGTTGTGCCCGTGCGCGAGATCACCGCACGCGCCGTGCTCGCCTCGATCGCCGCCATTCCGGGTCCGCTGGTCTCGCCACACAGCGACGTGATCGCCGTGTGGGGTCCGCCGGGTGCGCCGGGGCGATCCACTCTCGCGATCGGCCTGGCCACCGAACGGGCACGCGGCGGGAGGGAGGTGGCGCTCATCGACGCGGACAGCCACGCTCCGGCGGTGGCCGCCATGCTCGGGCTGGCAGAAGAGGCGCCGGGGCTTGCCGGGGCATGTCGACAGGCGGCGCGACACTCGTTCGATGAGGCAGAATACTCCCGGATCCGCGACCTAGTGCCGGTCGGCACGGGGGCGCTGGCGGTGCTGTCCGGAATCAATCGCCCGTCGCGGTGGCCCGAACTGCCCGCCGACCGGATGCGGTCGGTGATCGATGCCGTGGCGCGATGGAGCGAACAGGTCTTCATCGACACCTCGGCGCTGATCGAGCAGGACGAGCAGATCGTGAGCGACCTGGACGACGGCCCGCGAAGGAATGCCGCCACCATCGCCGCACTGCAGCGAGCGGACCGGATCATCGCGGTGTGCGCGGCGGACCCGATCGGCGTCGCGCGTTTCGTTCGGGCAGTCACGGAGCTGCGGGAGCTGACGCCGGGGACTCCGATCACCGTGGTGGTGAATCGTGTGCGCGCCCGCGCCATCGGCATCGACGCTCGTGGTCAGCTGCGTCGCACGCTGGAGCGATACACGGAGGCCACGCAGATCCACTTCATCCCCGACGATGGCTCGGCGGCCGACCGGGCGGTGCTGCACGGCCAGCCCGTGAGCATCGCCGCCCCGCGCTCCGCACTCACCGCCGCCGTCCGCCGAATCGCCGGGCTGCTGGATGCTCCGGGCGCTGCCAGGGGGCCGTCACGTCCTCGCGAAGCGCGACGACGTGCGACACGGACTCGGGGAAGTGCGCGCAGAAGCCAATAGGCTTGCGGAGTGTCGACACTCAGTGATCTCGTCTACCTGCAGGGCCGCGCCGATGAAGCGGACGTGGAGTGGCTCCATCGTCTCGCCGGCGACGGGCAGCTCCTCGCCGACCTCGCGTCGGCGGACATCGTGATGTGGGTGCCGACGCCCGAGGACTCGTTCGTCGCCGTCGCGCACACGCGGCCGGGAGGCGCGGCGACGCTGTTCTACCGCGACATCGTCGGCGACAGTGTGCGCCCCCAGTGGTACGCGCAGATCAAGGAGAGCTTCCAGACCGCCACCATCGTCGACTCGTCGTCGCCGGAGTGGTTCGAGGAGGTGCCCACTCGCGTGCGGGCCGTGCCGATCGTGCGCACCCGACCCGTCGTGGGGGAGCGACGCAACGTCATCGGCATCCTCACCCGGCACACGAACCTTGGTGAGGCGCGGACGCCCTCGCGTCAGCAGATCACCTTCAACGAGTGCGCCGACGACCTGTTCTCGATGATCTCCACCGGCGACTTCCCCGACCTGGACGCGCCGACCGCTCCGCGACGTGGCGCGCCGCGCGCCTCCGATGGACTGGTCCGGCTGGACGTGGACGGCACCGTCACGTTTGCGAGCCCCAACGCGCTGTCTGCCTTCAACCGCATGGGATTCGACGACGAGCTCGAGGGCGAGAGTCTGGTCGAGGTGGTCGCAGAGATCCTCCCCACCGGTCGCGAGGTGGATGAATCGCTGCCGGTGGTGATGACCGGACGTGCCCCGTGGCGCTCGGACATCGAGGCACGCGGTGTCACCGTGTCGATGCGCGCCGTGCCTCTGAAGAACAATGGCACGCGCATCGGGGCGATCATCCTCTGCCGCGATGTGTCGGAGCTTCGTCACCAGGAGCAGGAGCTCATCACCAAGGACGCGACGATCCGCGAGATCCATCACCGGGTGAAGAACAACCTGCAGACGGTGTCCTCGCTGCTGCGCATCCAGGCCCGCCGGACGCACTCCGAGGAGGCGCGAGATGCGCTCACTCAGGCGATGCGTCGAGTGGCGTCGATCGCCATCGTGCACGACACCCTGGCCAGCGGCCTCACCCAGAACGTGAACTTCGATGAGGTCTTCACCCGTGTGCTGAAGCTGGTCGCGGAAGTGGCCGCCGGCGCGGGTACGCGCGCTCGCACGCACGTCACAGGCAAGTTCGGCAGCCTGCCCAGCGAATACGCGACGCCGCTCGCGCTGGCTCTCACCGAGCTCGTCACGAACGCCGTGGAGCACGGCCTTGCGGAGCAGGATGAGGGCGTGGTCGAGATCATCGCCGAGCGCGACGAAGAGCATTTGGAGGTACGCGTGCGCGACGACGGCAGTGGGCTGCCCGAGGGGCAGGTCGGTCAGGGCCTCGGCACGCAGATCGTGCGCACACTGATTCAGGGTGAGCTGTCCGGCTCCATCGACTGGCACACCCTCACCGGCTCCGGCACCGAGGTGACGATCGACATCCCGCTGAAGTGGATCCGCGCGGACAGCTGATTCCTGAACGTCGAACACCCCCGGTCAATGACCGGGGGTGTTCGACGTTCAGGGTAGTGGTCGCCTCAGGAGGCGCGGCGGGCTCGGGCTGCGCGACGCTTCAGGGCGCGGCGCTCATCCTCGGACAGGCCGCCCCAGACACCCGAGTCCTGACCGGTCTCGAGGGCGTACTGCAGGCAGATCTCGGTGACGGTGCATCGAGCGCACACCGCCTTGGCCTTCTCGATCTGATCCACGGCGGGACCGGTGTTCCCGACGGGGAAGAAAAGCTCAGGGTCGACCGTCAGGCAGGCGGACTTATCGCGCCAATCCATGCTTCGTGCTCCTTGTAGATGGGTGTGGGGCTTGGGGTGACGCACGAGTGCGGTGTTTACCCCGGGTGGGTTGGATACCCTGTGTATATACGAGCAGAGCGCTCGTCCCACGCCGCTGTGGGAGCACACGGCACTGATAATGCTTCCATGGATCCCCGGGTGAATCAAGGGTTAATTGCTTGTCACAGTCAGGTTTCGGGAATGAGTCGGCGCAGTGGAGGCACCGATTCGCGCCGGTCGTATCCGACGCGACGGTCGAAGTGATGAAAAAGGACGGCGCAGCACCCATGACGATCCCCGAGCGAGTCTCGCCACGTTCGCCGTCGACCACTGTCGCCGCGGCGATCATCGTCGCCCTCGAAGGGCTGGTCACACTGGTGCTGGCCGTCATCGAGGTCGGTGCCATCCTCGCGGGTGACACCGCGGAGCTGGTGAGCGCTCTGGCGCTGCTGGTGCTCACGATCGTGCTGGGCGCCGGCATCCTGGCTTTCGCCGTCGGCATCCTTCGCGGCCGCACATGGGGGCGGTCGGGTGGCATCGTGACCCAGGTGCTGGTGTTCGCGGTGGGACTCGGTGCCAGCACGGGACCGGCACCGCATCCGCTGATCGGCGCGTGGCTGATCATCCCCGCGATCATCGGATTCCTGCTGATCATCGTGGCCACGCGCCGCAGCCCGGACCGCAGTCATGAGCCTGTTGACGCCGACGAAGACGACGGTGCCGACGCGGAGAGGCCGACCCGCTGAGCCCCGTGGGCGTCAGTCGGCGAGGCCGAGGATGCGCATGATGCGGGCCACGTGGCCCGTGGCGCGCACGTTGTACAGCGCCTCGCGGATGATGCCGTCGGCGTCGATGATGAATGTCGATCGGATGACACCCTCGTAGGTGCGACCGTAGTTCTTCTTCTCACCCCACGTGCCGTACAGGTCCATCACCGCGTGGTCGGGGTCGGCCAGCAGGTCGAACGGCAGGTGGTCGCGCTCGTGGAATCGCTCCAGCTTCGCGACGTCGTCGGGGGAGACGCCGAGCACCGTGTAGCCCGCGGCCTGCAACGGCGCGAACGAGTCACGGAAGTCACACGCCTGGGCGGTGCACGCGGGGGTCATCGCCGCGGGGTAGAAGTAGAGCACCACGGGCCCGCCGCGCAGCGAGCTGAGGGTGATCGGGGTGCCGCTCTGGGTGGTGAGGGTGAAGTCGGGGGCGGGGGTACCGGATTCCAGGCGCAGCGTCATGGTCCCAGCCTAGGCTCGCCCGCTGGCAGGACGCGAAACGCGGACGATCACGGCCCGAGAGTGACGCCCGCCGAGACTCAGGACTCGAACGTGGCGAGCAGTCGCTGCAGCGAATCCAGACGCGCACTGCCGGCGGGGCCGAGCTCACCCTCGGCTTCGGCTTCGTTCAGCGCACAGTCCGGAGCATCGGGAAGGTGTGTGCAGCCACGCGGGCAGTCCTCTGCGATCTCCGCGAGGTCGGTGAACGCGGCGAGGATGTTCGCGGTGTCGACATGGCCGAGGCCGAAGGAGCGGACGCCCGGGGTGTCGATGACCCAACCCGTGCCCTCAGCGCCGTGAAAGCGCAGCTCCACCGTGGAGGAGGAGGTGTGCCGGCCACGTCCGGTGACATCGTTGACATGTCCGGTGGCGCGCCCGGCGCTCGGCACGAGCGCGTTGATGAGCGTCGACTTGCCGACCCCCGAGTGGCCGACGAACACGGTGGCGTGTCCGACCAGGGCGGCGCCGATCTCGTCGAGGGGAACCTCGCCGCGCGCGCTGCGGAACACGCGCAGGTCCGCCAGCGTCTCGAAGTGCCGCAGGAAATCGGTCGGGTCGGCGAGATCCGTCTTGGTGACCACCAGCAGGGGGCGCACACCGGCGTCGAGAGCCGCGACCAAGTAGCGGTCGACCAGTCGTTCGCGCGGTTCCGGGTCGGCAGCGGCCACCACGATGAGCATCTGATCAGCATTGGCCACGATGACCCGCTCGACCTGATCCGTGTCGTCCGCACTGCGCCGCAGCAGAGACGTGCGCTCCACGATCCCCACGATCCGCGCGAGCGTTCCGGTATCGCCCGTGCGATCGCCGACCACGCGCGCGCGATCGTTGGTCACGATCGGGGACTTTCGCAGCTCGCGCGCGCGAGTGGCCGTGACGGTGCGCTCGTCGTTGGTGTCCTCATCCAGCAGGACGCTGTAGCGGCCGCGGTCCACGCCCAGGACGCGACCGATCGTCGCATCCTCGTGGGCCGGACGTCGCTTGGTGCGCGGCCGATTGGCCTTCGGGTTCGGGCGAACGCGAAAATCGCTCTCGTCGAACTCGTCCTCGTCGTCGTCGAAGTCTCCCAGCCAGCTCACGCGGCGGCATCCTCCGGGGAATCCTCGCGCGGGGCGAGCATGAGCTCCCACAGGGCGGTGAACTGCGGCAGGGTCTTGGCGGTGGTGCCGATGTCGTCGATCGTGATGCCGGGGACCGCGAGCCCCAGCAGGGCGCCTGTCGTCGCCATGCGGTGATCGTGATAGGCCTTCCACGTCGCGCCGTGCAGCGGAGCCGGCGTGACGATGATGCCGTCCGGAGTCTCCTCGGCACCGCAGCCGATCGCCCGCAGCTCAGCGACCAGGGCCGCGATGCGGTCGGTCTCATGGTCGCGGATGTGGCCGATACCGCGGAACGTGCTGACACCATCCGCGAGGGCGGCGAGACCCACCAGAGTCGGAGCCAGTTCGCCCGCCGCGGTGAGATCGAGGTCCACCGCGCGGATCGGCCCGGTGCTCGTGACCGTGAGCGCGCCACCACGCCGGGTCGCGCGTGCGCCGAACTGCGGAAGGATGTCGGTGAGCAGCGCTCCAGGCTGCGTGGAGCGCGCCGGCCAGCCGGTCACGGTCACCGAGCCGCCGGTCACGAGAGCTGCCGCAAGAAATGGTGCCGCGTTCGACAGGTCCGGCTCGATCGCCACGTCCTTGCCGCGGATCGCTCCGGCGGGCACCACCCAGTCAGTGGGCGAGGTGCGCTCGACGTGCACGCCACGGTGCGCCAGCACATCGATCGTCATCTCGATGTGCGGGATGGACGGCAGACGCTGACCGGAGTGGCGGAGCTGAAGACCGACGTCGAACCGGGCCGCGGCGAGCAGCAGTCCGGACACGAACTGGCTGGAGCGCGATGCGTCGATCACGATCTCCCCGCCGCGGATGTGGCCATGGCCCACAACGGTGAACGGCAGGGACCAGCGGCCACCGTCATCGATGTCGACCCCGACATCGCGCAGGGCGCTGATCATCTCGCCCATCGGACGGTGCAGCGCCGACTCGTGGGCGGTCACCGTGACCTCGCCGGTGGCGAGTCCGGCCAGCGGGGTGAGGAAACGCATCACAGTGCCAGCCTGGCCGCAGTCGACCGTGGTGCCGGCGGACAGCGTGCGCGGCGGCGTGATCTGCAGATCCGGCCCGAACGGCCCGCTGGCCTCGATCTCCTCGATCTCGACGCCGAGGGCGCGGAGACCCTCGATCATGCGTGCGGAGTCGTCGGAGTGCAGGGGGGAGCGCAGGTGACTGGGGCTGTCCGCCAGAGCCGACAGAATCAGCTCTCGATTGGTGAGGGACTTCGACCCGGGCACGCTGAGAGTGGCGTGCACCGGCGCGTCTGCGACCGGTGCCGCGTATGCGCCCTGGGGTGCTGTTGCGGTAGCGAGATCGATCTGTGCACTCATCGGCTCCACCCTACTTGGCCGCACGGAATCGGACGAATATGTCAGCTACATACCGCGCAAGCGGAGCGGTGGGGAATAGGCGCCGCGCCGCGCCGGTTGCACCCGATGTGAGAAGCACGCGACACGAACGAGGAGGCGCATGAACGCGACGCTGGAGCGTTCCCCCGAGCTCGAACAGGTCGACGATCTAGACTGGCTCGCGATGGATCAGTCAGATCAGACCGAAACGAGCACGGGCGATGCCCGTACGCAGTTCGAGGAGCAGGCCCTCCCGTTCATGGATCAGCTGTACGGTGCGGCGATGCGTATGACGCGCAACCCCGCCGATGCCGCTGATCTGGTGCAGGAGACCTTCGTGAAGGCCTACTCGTCGTGGGCGTCGTTCACGCAGGGCACCAACCTCAAGGCGTGGCTATATCGCATTCTCACCAATACGTACATCAACACGTACCGCAAGAAGCAGCGCGAGCCGTTCCAGGGCACCATCGATGACCTGGAGGACTGGCAGCTGGGCGGTGCCGAGTCGACCACGGCGATGAGCTCGCGGTCGGCGGAGGCGGAGGCGATCGACCGGATGCCGGCATCGGTCGTGAAGGATGCGCTGCAGGCAATTCCGGAGGACTTCCGTCTCGCGGTGTATCTGGCCGATGTCGAAGGCTTCGCGTATCAGGAGATCGCCGACATCATGAAGACCCCCATCGGAACGGTCATGAGCAGGTTGCACCGCGGTCGGCGGATGCTGAGAGATCTGCTGGCCGACTACGCGGCGGAGCGAGGAATCCGTCCCACCGCATCGAGGAGCAAGAAATGACCGACTGCGGTTGCGAAAAAGCGCGGCAGGACCTGGAGGAGTACCTCCGCAATGAGGTGTGCCGGACGAAGGAATCCGACATCCGAGACCATCTCGACACCTGCGACAGCTGCCGCGAAGAAGCGGTGGTGTCTCAGACGCTGACCGAGGTGGTCGCGCGCGCGTGCAAGGAGGATGCGCCGGAAGAGCTGCGACTCCTGGTGCTGGAGCGAATCCGCGCCGCTCAGGCGGCTCACGCCTGATCAGGCTGCGGCGCTCAGCCGCGTGACGCACGCACGCTGAGCGCATCGCCGGTGCTGTCTATGCACGGGCTGTGACGTTGTCGTGAGTCGGCCGTGACGTGGACGCTCACGTCGTGGCGTGTGGGCTTGCGGGTGCACGATCATGACGTGCCTCAGGTTCCCGCTTCCGCTGAGACCCTGCCCGTACCCGCCGGTGATCGTCCTCGCCCCGCAGGTGAGACCGCGGCGGCACTGCGCCGGATGATCTTCGCCTCCCCCCTCGCGACGATCTTCGGCGTCTGGATGCTGCTCGCCACGGTGTTTCACGGCCCGTGGCGAGCGCTGATGGCGGCGGGTGCCGATGCCACGCTCAGTCAGCTGCGGTGGTGGACTCCGCTGACCGCCGTGGTGGTTCCCGACAGTGCAATCACCGGAACGGTCGCGGTCATCATCGGCGTTCCCCTGCTCATCTTCGCCGAGCGCCATCTGCGTGAGTCACGTCTGCTGATCGCTCTGGCCGGTGGCGGCACCGCGGTGGTGCTGCTCGGTGTCTTCATCCAGGCCGGCATCGCTCGAATCCCCGACTTCTCGCACGTTGGGACGGTGAGTGTGGCGGATCCGCTCATCGGCGTCATCTGCGCGGTGAGCGCGGCAGCCGGAGCGGCGCCGACCCTGTGGCGGCGTCGCAGTCGGCTCATCATCGGCCTCGGAGCTGTGGCCGCCGCGCTCTATGCGGGAGACTTGTCGTCCTGGCTCAGCCTGCTGGCGTTCCTCGTGGGCACCATTGTCGGCGAGCTGTGGGCGGCCCGTACTCCGCAGACCACGTGGTGGCGAGGGAGCCAGCATGAGCGGCGCACACTGATCGCGGGGGCGGTGGCCGTGCTCGGTATCGGCCCGATCGCTGCACTGGTCAACGGTGGTGGGCGCGGACCGCTCTCCGTGGTGCTCGGTGCCTACTCGGACTTCGATCAGCGAATCTCGGCCCGCTGCGCGTCGCACTACCTGCCGATCTGCGACCACCAGAACATGCTGTTCGTGACCCGGGGGCTGGGGCCCGCGCTGCTGGCCATCGTTCCGCTGATTCTGCTGGTAGTCGCGGCGATCGGCCTGCTTGCGGGCCGCCGGTCGGCCTGGGTGTTGGCGATCGGGACCAACGGCGTGCTGTTCCTCGCAGCGTTCGGCTCCGCTCTGGCGGGCAGCGTCGTCGTTGCGGGCGAGGGAACCCAGCAGTTCCTCGAGGCTGTCCTGTGGGGCATCGGGGCGCTCGCTCTTCCTGCTGCCACGATCCTGGTGCTCGTGCTGACACGGTCCGTGTTCTCCGTGCGCAGCACGCGCGCGGCCGTTCATCGATTCGCTCTGGCCGTCACCATCTGCTTCGCGTCGTTCGCCGTGGTCTTCTTCGTCGGTGAGTGGGTGCTGCGCGGGTCGTGGAATCAGGCACCCACGTCAGGGGAGCTGCTGGGGGATGCGCTGCGGCGATTCCTTCCGCCGGGACTGGTGCCGCTTCCTGGCGGCAGCCGATTCCCGCACCATGGACCAGGCCTGTTCCTCTGGCAGTGGGTGGGCGTCGCGTTCTGGGCGGTGTTCGTCTCGGCTGTGCTGCGTCTGTTCGCCCGCACGCGCACGGAGCAGGTTGCGAGCTCGGACCCCTACCGGACGCTCGTGGCGACCACGGACGCGGGGACGCTCGGCTGGTTGGGCACCTGGGAGGGCGCGCGTCACTGGTTCTCCGATGACGGTGCGGCGGCGGTCGCCTACCGGCTTCAGGGCGGGGTCGCCATCGCGATCTCCGACCCCGCGGCAGATGAGGCGCGTCGCGAGGACGCAGTGCGAGGCTTCATCGAGTTCGCGTCCGCGCACGGCTGGATTCCGGTCTTCTACAGCGTGCACGATGACACGCGGAAGATCTTGGAGTCGCTGGGCTGGAGCAGCATGCCGGTGGCCGAGGAGACCGTGCTGCACCCAGGCACCTTCACCCTGGCGGGCAAGGCCGGCGAGAAGGTCCGTCACCCGGTGACGCGGATGCGTCGTGAGGGGGTCGCGCCGTTGTGGACGACCTGGGCTGCGCTGTCGCGCTCTCACACACGGCAGATCCGAGAGATCAGCGAGCACTGGGCATCGGAGAAGGCGCTGCCGGAGATGGGCTTCACCCTCGGATCGGTCCCAGAGATGCAGGACCCCGCCGTGCGGCTCATGTTGGCGGTCGCGGCGGACGACACGGTGCTGGGCGTCACCAGCTGGGTGCCGGTGCACCGCGGCGGCGCCCTCGTCGGGTGGACCCTCGATGTGATGCGTCGGGCACCCGAGTCGCCGAACGGCGTGATGGAGTTCCTGATCGCGTCGGCCGCACTGCAGATGCAGCAGGACGGTGCGGAGATCCTCAGCCTCTCCGGCGCACCGCTCGTGCAGCAGGAGGAGACGGGACCGCGGCGGGGGAGCATCGACGGCCTGCTCGCCAGCCTCTCGGCGGCGCTGGAGCCGCTCTACGGGTTCGCGTCGTTGTTCCGGTTCAAGAAGAAGTTCCGCCCCGAGTACGCCACCCTGAGCATGGTGTACCCGGATCCGGTGGAGCTGCCTGCCATCGGGTACGCGCTCGTGCGCACCTATCTGCCCACCGCCAGCGGTCGTCACCTCGTGGAGTTCGCCCGCGGCCTGTTCGAGAGGCGGTCCTGATGCGCACCTGGCTGCTCACCGTGGAGCTCATCGACTCACCGGTGCGGATGATCGTCGGCCTGGTCGTGCTCGGGCTCGTGATCGTGGTGCTGCTCCGTGGTCGACGACCGGTGCGTCATCTCATCGGCGCGCTGGTCGGCGCTGCCGCGCTCGCGGTCGGCGTCCTGTCGGCGCAGTCGGCCAACGCGTTCTCCGGGGAGCTTCCGGCCGGAACCGCACCGTGGGTCGTGGTGACGGGCGCTCTGGTGGGAGTGGGGGTCATCGCGCTGGTCACGGGTGGCTGGTGGCGACGTGTCGCGGCGGCAGCCCTGGTGATCACAAGCGCGCTCTCTCTCGGACTCGCGGTGAACGCGCTGTACGGCGTCACGCACACGCCGGCCGCCGTCTTCGGGATCGACGTCGGGCCCGCCGCCGAGTTGCCGCCCGTTCGTGCGGGGGAGCAGCGGCCGACGATCGCAGAGTGGAAGCCGCCCGCCGACCTCCCCGCACAGGGCAGAACCGGCGTGCTGCGCGGCGATGAGCGGATCATCCCGTCTCGCACTTATGCTCCGCGTGATGCGTCGGTGTATCTCCCACCGGCGGCGCTGGTGAAGGATGCGCCCGAGCTCCCCGTGATCGTGATGATGATGGGCCAGCCGGGCTCACCCGATGTCACGCCGATCGCGGCGGCGGCCGACGCCTACGCCGCGGGACATCAGGGTCTCGCGCCGATCATCGTGGTGGTGGATCAGCTGGCGGGCAGCCCGGACAACGACCCGGTGTGCACGGACTCCGCCACCTACGGCGCCGTCGCCACCTACATCAACGTGGACGTGCCCGCGTACATTCGATCGCACTTCGCGGTGTTGTCTGATTCCGCGGCGTGGACCATCGCCGGCTACTCCAACGGCGGTGCGTGCGCCTTCGCCTTCGGCGCACAGCACCCGAAGACCTGGGGAACGATCGGCGATGTGTCGGGCAACGAGTATCCGGGCTCGGAGAACCCGAAGAACGCTGTCACGCTCGCATGGGCGGGTGATGAGGCGGCCTACCAGGCGTCGTTGCCCGCGGCCGTGCTGGCAGCGGCGAAGCCGGGGACCTACACCGGCAACCACGCGATCTTCACCCACGGGGATCAGGACACAGTGTTCGGGCCCGGGCAGGTAAAGAACGCGGCGCTCGCCCAGCAGGCGGGATTCCAGGTGAGCACGATGACGATTCCGGGGGAAGGCCACGTGCGCGGGGCTCTCAGCCAGGGGCTGGCGTACATGATGGCGACGATCGGCACCGACGCCGGCTTCGACGCCCACACGACGACGGGCGGCTGAGTCGGGGCGCCGAGGACCAAGCCCCGGTGAACGACGACGGCCCCGCACGAATGCGGGGCCGTCGTCGTGTGCGGATGTCAGTTCAGCGCACGGCGAAGCAGGTCGGCCTGCTCCATGGCGTGGATCTTCGAGGAACCCGTCGAGGGCGATGCCGCCGAGGCACGCGTGACGTGGCCGAGGGGGCGCCCCTTCAGCAGCGGAGTGACCTCCAGTGCCATGAACGGCCACGCGCCCTGGTTCTCCGGCTCGTCCTGCACCCAGACCAGTTCGGCGTTCGGGTAGCGGGCGATGATCTCGTTCAGCTCGTCGACCGGGGCCGGGTAGAGCTGCTCGACACGCACCAGGGCGATCGCCTCGTTCGGCACCTTCTCCAGCTCCGAGACCAGATCCCAGTGGATCTTGCCGGAGTGCAGGAGCACGCGGGTGACCTTCGACGCGTCGATGCCGCGCTCGTCGTCCAGCACCGTCTGGAACGTGCCGGTGAGGAAGTCCTCCACGGGGCTGGACGCGCTGCGCAGGCGCAGCATGCCCTTCGGGGTGAACTCGACGAGCGGACGACGCGGCTTGGCGTAGGCCTGACGGCGCAGCAGATGGAAGTGCTGGGCCGGGGTGGACGGACGAGCCACCGTCATATTGTCCTGCGCGCACATCTGCAGGTAGCGCTCGATGCGCGCTGACGAGTGGTCAGGTCCCTGACCCTCGTAGCCGTGCGGCAGCATCAGCACGACGCTGGACTGCTGGCCCCACTTCTGATCTGCCGAGGAGATGTACTCGTCGATGACCGATTGCGCGCCGTTGGCGAAGTCACCGAACTGCGCCTCCCACAGCACCAGGGCCTCGGGAGCGGCCACCGAGTAGCCGTACTCGAACGCCATGGCCGCGTACTCGCTCAGCAGCGAGTCGTAGACCCAGAAGCGCGCCTGCGTGTCGGACAGGTTGCCCAGGGGCAGCCACTCCTGGCCGTTTGCGCGGTCGTGCAGCACGGCGTGGCGGGACGCGAAGGTGCCGCGGCGGGCGTCCTGGCCGGTGAGGCGCACCGGGGTGCCCTCCAGCAGCAGGGAGCCGAATGCGAGCAGTTCGCCGAAGCCCCAGTCGATGCCGCCGTTGCGCGACATGTCTGCGCGCTTGTTCAGCAGCTGCTCGAGCTTCGGGTGCACCGTGAAGCCGGCGGGCTTGTTGGTGAACGCGTCGCCGATGATCTGCATCGTCTCGGACGAGATTCCCGTGTTGTCCGGAGCGCCGGCCACGGCGGGAGCGCCCTGTTCGTTGACCACCGGGATCGCGCCGGTCTGTGCGGCGTGCGTCTCGGCGAAGGCGACTTCGAGGCGATCCTGGAAGTCCGCCTTGGTCTGCTCGTACTCCGCCTCGGTGATGTCGCCGCGACCGACGAGCGCCTCGGTGTAGAGCTTGCGAACCGAGCGCTTGGCCTCGATCAGGTTGGTCATGAGCGGCTGCGTCATCGACGGGTCGTCGCCCTCGTTGTGACCGCGGCGGCGGTAGGAGACCAGATCGATGACGACGTCGCGGTGGAACTTCTCGCGGTACTCGAACGCGAGCTGCGCCACGTGCACGACGGCTTCGGGGTCGTCGCCGTTGACGTGGAAGATGGGCGCCTGCGTGGTCTTGGCGACGTCGGTGGCGTACACCGAGCTGCGCGAGTCACCGGGGACGGTGGTGAAGCCCACCTGGTTGTTGACCACGACGTGGATGGTGCCGCCGGTGCGGAAGGCACGCAGCTGCGACATCTGCAGCGTCTCGACCACCACGCCCTGTCCGGCAAACGCGGCGTCGCCGTGGATGAGGATGGGCAGCCAGGTGAACGAGCCGATCGGGTGGCGGTCCTGCTTCGCGCGGACGATGCCCTCCAGCACGCCGTCGACCGTCTCCAGGTGCGAGGGGTTCGCCGCCAACTGGATCGGCAGCTCGCTGCCGTCCTCCGCGACGAAGGTTCCCTCGGTGCCCAGGTGGTACTTCACGTCACCCGAGCCGAGCTTGTTGCCCGGAAGGGTGGAGCCCTCGAACTCGCGGAAGACCTGACCGTAGGTCTTGCCCGCGATGTTGGTGAGCATGTTCAGACGTCCGCGGTGCGCCATGCCGATGGCGGCGCCGTCGAGGCCCGAACGGGCGGCGCCCTGCAGGATCTCGTCCATCAGCGGCACGAGCGACTCGGATCCCTCGAGCGAGAAGCGCTTCTGGCCGACGTACTTGGTCTGCAGGAAGGTCTCGAACGCCTCGGCCTCGTTCAGCTTGCTGAGGATGCGCAGCTGCTCGTCGTGGCCCGGCTTCTGGTACTTGACCTCGATCTTCTCCTGGAACCAGGCACGCTGGCCCGGGTCCTGGATGTGCATGTACTCGACGCCGATGGTGCGGCAGTACGAGTCGCGGAGCACACCGAGCACCTCGCGGAGCTTCATCGTGCGTCGACCGCCGAAGCCGCCGACCACGAACTCGCGATCCAGATCCCAGAAGGTGAGGCCGTGGGTCTCGATCTCCAGGTCGGGGTGTGAGCGCTGCACGTACTCGAGCGGGTCGATGTCGGCCATCAGGTGGCCCCGCACGCGGTAGGAGTTGATCAGCTCCTGCACACGGGCCTGCTTGTCCACGCGCTCGGCGATGTCCACCTTGATGTCGCCGGCCCAGTGGATGGGGGCGTAGGGGATGCGCATCGCCGCGAAGATGCCCTCGTAGAAGTCGCGCTGGCCGATGAGCAGCTCGTGCACCTTCTTCAGGTACTCACCAGAGCCGGCACCCTGGATGACGCGGTGGTCATAGGTGCTGGTGAGGGTGATGACCTTGCCGATGGCCAACTCGTTGAGCACGCGCTCGCTGGCGCCGGCGAACTCCGCCGGGTACTCCAGCGCACCGGCGCCGATGATCGACCCCTGACCCTTGCTGAGGCGGGGCACCGAGTGGACGGTGCCGATGCCGCCCGGGTTGGTGAGCGAGATGGTGGTGCCGGCGTAGTCGGCGGCCGTCAGCTTGTTGACGCGAGCGCGCTGGACGAGATCCTCGTACGCGGCCAGGAACTCGGTGAAGCTCAGCGACTCGGCGCGCTTGATGGAGGGAACCACCAGGGCGCGGGTGCCGTCGGGGCGGGGGAGGTCGATCGCGATGCCGAGGCCGATGTGAGCCGGCGCGATGACCGAGGGCTTGCCGTCGACCTCGTCGTAGTAGACGTTCTGGCTGGGGAACTCCTTCAGCGCCTGGATCATGGCCCAGCCGATGAGGTGCGTGAAGCTGATCTTGCCGCCGCGCGTGCGGGCCATGTGGTTGTTGATGACGATGCGGTTGTCGATCATCAGCTTCGCGGGGATGGTGCGAACGCTGGTGGCGGTGGGGATCGTCAGCGAGACGTCCATGTTGGCGGCGATCGTCTTGAAGATGCCCTTGAGCGGGGTGACGACGTCTTCCTGGGCCTCACCGGCGTCGGCGGCGGGAGCCGTGGCCTTGGGCGCCTGCGCGGGGATCGGCTGCGGTGCGGCGGGCTTCGCGGTGGTGCGCGCTACGGGTTGACCGGTGCTCTGCGCGGGGGCCTCAGCGGCCGGCGCGGCTGGAGTCGCAGCGGTGATGGGGGCGGATTCCGGCGTCGTTGCCGGAGCTCCCGCGGTGGCCGGAGCGGAACCTGTGGCCTTCTGGTGGTATGACTCGAGAACCGGCCACCACTCCTCATCCACGGAACTCTTGTCGACCTTGTACTGCTCGTAGAGCTCTTCGACGAGCCACTCGTTGGCCCCGAATTCTCCCTCGCTCGAAGCCCCGCCAACGCTCGAGTTGCTCGACACGTTTGATCGCCCACTTTCGTCGTGTGATCTCGTCACGCACGCGGAGATCTCCCGCGTGCTTTCGACACACAAGCCTAGTCCAGAAGTGCTGGCCGCCGGGAGTTTCCCCACGCTCGCGACACGCCGAATCTCGCTGACCGCTGGGGAGGGCCGCGGACGTGCTGCCCGCGGTGTCCGTTAGACTGGTAGGCACCATGGACGACCCTCCGAGTTGCAGACCTTCGCCCGTCACTGATCCGCCTGCGGATCCTCGCATCCGCCGAGGCGCACCTCCGTCCGGCTTCTGCCTCGGCGGTGAGATCCGCTGATGCAGCCGATGGATTACGTCCTGCTGGGCGTCGGAATCCTCCTCACCGTCGGAACCGGCCTGTTCGTCGCCAGCGAGTTCGCGCTCGTGAACCTCGACCGCGCGGACCTCGAAGCCCGCCGTGATCGAGGCGAGACGCGCCTGGCAATGACGATCGCCGCGCTGAAGATCACCTCGACGCACCTCTCCAGCGCGCAGCTCGGCATCACGCTGACCACGTTGCTGACGGGTGTCACGCTGGAGCCCGCGCTGGCCAAGCTCCTCGAGCCCGCGCTAGAACTGCTCTCGCTTCCCGCATCGATCGCCGCCCCTGTCGGCACCGTGATCGGCATGACGATCGCGACCGTGCTGTCGATGATCATCGGCGAGCTGGTGCCGAAGAACTTCGCGCTGGCCCTGCCGCGTCAGACGGCGCGGCTGGTGATTCCGTTCCAGACGGTGTTCACGACGGTCTTCCGTCCGGCGGTGGCGCTCCTGAACGGATCGGCCAACGGCATCCTGCGCGCCATGGGCATCGAGCCGAAGGAGGAGCTGAGCGGTGCTCGCTCCGCCGAGGAGCTGTCGAGCCTCGTGCGTCGCTCCGCGATGGCCGGCGTACTGGAGGCGGATACCGCCTCGCTGCTGGATCGCTCGCTGACCTTCGCCCGCCTGACCGCGGGTGACGTGATGACTCCGCGCCCGAGCGTCGAGGCGCTCGCCGGCGACGCCACCGCGGACGACGTCATCGATGCCGCCCGACGCACCGGACTCAGCCGCTTCCCGGTGTACGACGACGACCTGGACGACGTCACCGGCATCGTCCATCTCAAGGCCGCGGTCTCCGTACCCCGGACCAAGCGGATCCACGTCCCGGTCGGTGCTCTCGCGGAGGATGCGCTGCGCGTTCCCGAGACGCTGCACCTGGATGCGCTGATCGGCGAGCTGCGCTCCCGTGGCTATCAGATGGCTGTGGTGGTGGATGAGTACGGCGGAACCGCGGGCGTCGTGACGCTCGAGGACCTGGTTGAGGAGATCGTCGGTGACGTGCTCGACGAGCATGACCGCCGCCGCGTGGGGATCACCCGCCGCGGTCAGAGCATCGTGTTCCCCGCGGAACTGCGGCCGGATGAGCTGCGTGACCGGGCCGGGGT
This sequence comes from Microbacterium sp. ZW T5_56, assembly GCF_044987425.1. Taxonomy (NCBI): domain Bacteria; kingdom Bacillati; phylum Actinomycetota; class Actinomycetes; order Micrococcales; family Microbacteriaceae; genus Microbacterium; species Microbacterium sp. ZW T5_56. The sequence goes on from NZ_JBJDRI010000025.1 coordinate 43,880, forward strand.
GAACGTTCCCGAGGGTGAGGTCTACGACACCATCGGTGGGTTCCTGATGAGCCGTCTGGAGCGGATTCCCACGGTGGATGACGAGGTGGAGATCGACGAAGGGACGCTGCGCGTGGTGCGCATGGACGGACGACGCGTGGATCGCGTGGAGTTCATCGCGCACCCGGTGACGACGGATGAGGAGGCGGACCGATGAGCGATTGGGCAGGCCTCGCATGGCTGGTCGTGTTGCTGCTCGGCAACGCTTTCTTCGTCGGTGCTGAGTTCGCTGTCGTGTCGGCGCGTCGATCGCAGATCGAGCCGCTCGCCGAGCGCGGGTCTCGTTCCGCACGCACCGCGCTGTTCGCGATGGAACACGCCACGCTCATGCTGGCGACCTCGCAGCTCGGAATCACGATCTGCTCGCTGCTGATCCTGAACGTGTCGGAGCCGGCGCTGCACCATCTGCTCTCGGGGCCTCTGGGGCTGACCGGCCTGAGCGAAGACGCGGTGAAGACGGTCGCGTTCATCATCGCCCTGCTGGTGGTCTCGTACCTGCACGTGGTGTTCGGCGAGATGGTGCCGAAGAACCTGGCCTTCTCGGTTCCGGATCGGGCCGTCCTGCTGCTCGCGCCGCCGCTGGTGTGGGTGTCGAAGGTGTTCCACCCGGTCATCTGGACGCTCAACTGGCTGGCCAACGGCGTGGTTCGTCTGTTCCGCGTGGAGCCGAAGAACGAAGCCGGATCCACCTTCACGCTCGAAGAGGTGGCCACGATCGTCGCCACCTCCCGCGCCGAGGGCGTGCTGAATGATGCGGCTGGCACAGCGCTCGCGGTGGTGGAGTTCACCGACAAGAAGGTGCGCGACGTCGCCGTGCCCCGCGAGAAGCTGGTCACCCTGCCGCGCACCGCGACGCCGGAGGATCTCGAGGCTGCGGTGAAGGAGTACGGCTTCTCCCGCTACGTGGTGGTGGACGATGACGGCGAGCCGGCCGGATACGTCCACATCAAGGACGCATTGCGCGTTTCCTCGGATGCGCCGGAAGCGAGTTCTCATCCGATCCCTGCCAAGCGCATCCACGCGCTCGCTCCGGTGCAGGACACCACCGACCTGGAGGACGCGCTCGCGACGATGCGCGACGCGCACCAGCACGTCGCCCGGGTCCGCGACAGCGCGGGTGCCACGATCGGCGCGCTGTTCCTGGAGGACATCATCGAGGAACTCGTGGGAGAGGTGCAGGACGCGACGCGGCGCCTGCGCTGAGCCCGCGGTAGCGTTTCCTCATGACCAAGCTCTGGCAGGCGGACGACGCCGCACGCATCGTCCGCCTGCCGAGTGTTGATGACGACAAGTATCGTCGCGGGGTTGTTGGCATTCACACCGGGTCGCTCGCATACCCCGGCGCCGCCATGCTGGGTGTCGAGGGCGCGTGGCGTGCGGGGGCGGGAATGGTCCGCTACAGCGGTCCCGTCTCCGCGGAGCTCATCCTGCATCGCCGTCCGGAGACGGTGATCGGATCGGGTCGTGTGGGGGCGTGGGTCATCGGCTCGGGAACCGATCCTGCGGCTCGATCCGACGAGGACACAGCCGAGCTGCGCGCCATCCTCTCCGGGCACGCTCCCGTGGTGGTCGACGCGGGCGCGCTCGATCTGGTGACGGCCGCGAGTGCGCCGCTCGTGCTCACCCCGCATGCGGGGGAGTTCTCCCGCCTGGCGGCTTCGCTGGCGTTCGATGTGATCGGCGTCCGCGAGGACGATGTGGCAGGGGTGGCAGCCCGGGCGGGTGCGGTGGTGCTCCTCAAGGGCCACGACACGATCGTGGCGGATCCCTCCGGAGGTCTGGTTCACGTGCAAGCCGCCCCCACCTGGCTTGCGACGGCCGGAGCCGGTGACGTGCTGGCGGGGGTGATCGGTGCCCTCATCGCGCAGCGCCCCGATGTGCCGCTGCGAGATGCTGTGGCGACGGCCGCCTGGCTGCACGGGCGCGCAGCGACGATCGCGGCGGCAGCTGACTCGGGGCCCGGTCGTCCGATCGTGGCCCTCGACGTGGCGGAGGCTCTGCCGGCCGCCGTAGGGGAGGTACTCGCGTGAAGCGTCTGGTCGGATCCCTGCTCACTCCGGATCGTCTGCGTGTGCTGGGGCTGCCGGTGCCATGGATCGCGTTCATCATCGTGCAGCTGTTCGTGCTGTGGGAGGGATGGGTGCTGCCCAACCAGCCGATGGGGGACGTCTACAACGTCTATGGTCCGTGGTCGGCCCGCGCCCTGCAGGGCGAGGTCGTCGGGGTCACCGAGCCGTGGGTGTACCCGCCGGTGGCACTGGTTCCGATGCTTCTGCCCCGGCTGCTGGTGCTGATCCCGGACTACACGATGGCATGGGCCGTCATGGTCGTGATCCTCAATTTCGTCGCCTTCGGCATGCTCCTCGGTCGCGGCACCAGCCGAGCGCGCGTGCTGGCGGCATCGTTCTGGGTGCTCTACGCCCTCGCGCTGGGTTCGATCGGGATGTACCGGATCGACGCGGTCACGGTCCCGATCGCGGTCATCGCGGTCCTGATCCTGGCCCGCCACCCGCGCGTGGCAGGCGTGTTGTTCGCGATCGGTGCCTGGATCAAGATCTGGCCAGGGGCGATGCTCGTGGCGGCCGTGATGGCCCTGCGCTCGCGGTGGCAGCTCCTGATGCCCGCGATCATCTTCAGCGGTGCCGTCGTGCTCGTCGTGGTGCTGGGCGGTGGGGCGGGTCACCTGTTCGGGTTCCTCACCACGCAGTCGGATCGCGGGCTGCAGGTGGAGGCTCCGGTGAGCACCCCGTACGCCTGGGCCGCCATGCTGCACCTGCCCGGGGCCGCGGTGGTCTACAACCAGGACATCGTGACCTTCCAGGTCACGGGGGCGGGTGATGCCGTCGTGTCTGCGCTCACCACTCCGGTGCTGGTGCTGGTGGCAGCGGCGATCGCGATCATCGGGGTGATCAAGGTGCGCGCCGGTGCGTCTCAGCGTCGGCTGCTGCCCCCGCTGGCGCTGGCGATGGTGCTGGCCTTCATCGTGTGCAACAAGGTGGGCTCGCCGCAGTTCCAGATCTGGCTGATCGCTCCGATCGTACTGTGGATCCTCTGGAGCCGCCGCGGCGTGCTGCCCTACGCGCTGCTGTCGATCGCGTCTGCGCTGCTCACGCAGTTCATCTACCCGATCACGTATGACCGCGTCTTGACCGCTCACATCTCCGCCGTCCTGCTGCTCACCGCGCGCAACGCCATCCTGGTCGCCATGCTCGTGGCGCTCATCGTGCACCTGGTGCGGCTGCCCGTTGCACGCTCCGTGGTGCAGGCTGGAGTCACGGCGTCGATATCCGACATCGAAGCACCGGCATTCGCCACGGGCGAGGAAGAGAGACAGCCATGATCGTCGCATTCTCCGTAGCGCCGAGCGGTACCGGGCGCGAGGACGGTTCGGTCCACGACGCCGTCGCAGCAGCGGTACGAGTGGTTCGCGAATCGGGCCTGCCGCACTCCACCTCCAGCATGTTCACCGAGATCGAGGGGGAGTGGGACGAGGTGATGGATGTCGTCAAGCGCGCTACCGATGCGGTGCTGCCGTTTGGATCCCGCGTGTCGCTGGTGCTGAAGGCCGATATCCGACCCGGCTACACCGGTGAGCTCACCGGCAAGCTGGAGCGCCTCGAACGAGCGCTGGACGAGACCGCCGATTGATGAGACGGGCCTCCGGTCGCGCGCTCGTGGTCGCGCTGGCATTGAGTGCGATGGTGCTCGCGGGATGCTCGGTGCCGACGCCGACCCCGTCGCCCGCGGTCACCGCAACCGCGAGCGTCGACGATCCGCAGCCGTTGACTGCATCCCAGGCGGAGGAGCTTGCGGCCATGCCCTTCGCCAACTATCGCGCGGGCATCACGGCGTTCAGTGGGCATGTGCTCGGCGGTGAGAACGGCGATCTGACGCTGACGGGGTGGATCGACTTCGCCGCGGGTACGGGGTATGCCCAGGCCACACCGCGCGACGCTGCACCGATCCTCATCGTGTGGGATGCGACGAGCATCGCGTTCCTGGACGTCACAGACGGCACGCTGAGCGACGCGGTGCCGCCGCTGCCCCCGATCGCGGGAGCCTGGCAGGTGAGCAGCTTCGATTCCGGGGTGAGCGAGTTGACCCGGATGCTCGCGGCGCTGCTGCTGCTGTCTGCCGATCGCCCCGACAATGCATCACTGCTACGCCAGGGTGGGGCGCGCTACCTGGGCACCGATACCGTCGCAGGTGTGGATCTGCAGCGTTACTCCGGAGGCGGGGCCGACGGTCAGCCTGGGGCGGCGCCCGATCTCGGCACGCAGTACTGGCTCGACGGCGAGGGTGCGCTGGTGCGCTTCGGGCTCCGTCTCGCGGAGGGGACGCTGAGCACGGTCGAGTTCGACCGTGCTGGCGAGCTGCCCGACGCCCTCCCGGTCGTTGCCGACGTCGGCTGACGGTCCGGCGGTCGACGGCCGCGATCACCTGGCGTCTAACCCCACTATTGGGGTCAGACACCATCCGACTATCGGTACTACTACGTGCAGATCGCTTGAAAGATCAAGCCGGGGAGTAAGAACTGATCGTTGCGCTGAGGGGGCGTAAACGGTCAGGATGTTCACAGGTGTGCACCATCCATGCGTTGATCGAATCCGATCCCGTGTGCTGATGCACTCATCTCGCCAACAGCACCCGACATGCGATGGAGAACGACGATGAAACGACGGACGCAGGGGAGCAGTCCCGTCAGGGCGATCGGTGCCCTCTCAGCGATTGCGGCACTGACGATGACCGGGATGGTGGCGGTTCCCGCGCTTGCCGCCCCCGGGGACGGCACGCTCACGGTCGAGGTGAATCGCGATTTCTCCGGCGACGGTTTGTATGAGCCGGCCTTCGACCCGGGGCAGGAGGGGATCGACGTCACCCTGACCGACGGGACGACGACCGTCGGCCCGCTCACCACGAACGCCGACGGACAGGTGGCCTTCGACCTCTCCACGCTCGCGGGCTCGAAGTTCCGCGTGGACGTCAGCATTCCTGCCACGGCGCCCGACTATCTGGAGTTCGCCCCGGCGTCCGCATCGGGCGCGGCGGACGCGTTCCGCAGCGCGACGACATTCGTGGACGGTACGACGCAGACGATCCATGTCGGCGTGTGGAACCCCAACACTTACGTCACGCGAAATCCGAAGATCGCGATCGCACAGCAGAAGCAGCGCGGAACGTCCCCCGACTTCCGCTCGTTGATGGTAACGGATTGGGACAACCGCGGCCCGTTGGCGTCGTCCTTCAACGACAACACCACGGGGATCGATCAGGTCGCGAGTCAGGCCGAGACCGGGTCGGTGTTCGGGCTGGCGTGGGACTACCGCACGGACAGTCTCTTCAGCGCGGCGTACGCCAAGGCATACACCGTCTACGGGCCGGGGGGCAGCGGTGCGATCTACCGCACCGACGCCTCTGCCGGTGGTGTGACCGGCAACACCGTGCACTGGGCGACGATTCCCAACGCGGGATCCTCCGTTCACCAGAACATCGCCGGTCGAGACGACGCCTTCTTCCTCGCTGCGGGCAGCGAAGGGCTGGGTGGCCTGGCTCTGTCCGACGACGGGGCGACGCTCTATACGGTGAATCTCAACGACAAGACGCTCTACTCGTTGAACACGGGCGATTCGTCGCCCGCGACCGCTGCTCCCGTCGCCGTCATCACGGACCCGGGCTGCGTCGGCGGAGAATGGCGCCCGTTCGCCGTTACCCAGCGCGATGGCGAGGTGTACGTCGGCGGAATCTGTGACGCCTCGGCCAGCCTGGCGCGCGCGGACCTCTCGGTGCACATTCTTCGGCTCGACGGTAGCTCGTTCACTGAGATCTACTCGCACGGCTTGGACTTCATTCGCGGCAACGAGACCTACCCCGACCCGGTTCCCAACTACACAGATCCTGAAGTCGGTCTGCACTGGAACCCGTGGCGCACCGCCTGGGACGCGGACCTCATCGCGTACAACGCCGCAGGCTCTCGGCAGTACGGCATGCCGCTGCTGACATCGTTCGCGTTCGAGAACGACGGGTCGATCGTGCTGAGCCTGCGTGATCGGAAGGTCGACGCTATTGTCGCGCAAGGATACGGTCCGGATGGGGTCAGCCCGACGGCGAACCACCAGTCCTTTGGCGACATCAACAAGGTCTGCCTGACGGACGGTGTTTACGAGTGGGAGGGTAGTGGAGCCTGCCCGAACAACGCGACACCCGCGAATTCCGGGCAGCCTGCGGACCGTGTGGAGTTCTTCCCCGGTGACCGCATGTACCTGCCGATCCACACCGAAACGTCGCTGGGCGCGGTGCTCATCAGCCCGCGCGAGCCGGATCTCATCAACACGTCGATGAACCCGACCAACCTGGTCGCCACCAACGGACTCGGTTTCTTCGACCGGGAGGCCGGCACAGGACCAGGTAACGACTGGGAGAACAACGGCCTGTTGATCGCGGGCAATAACTTCAGCAACTTCGGTAAGGGCAGCGGCCTCGGCGGTGTCAGCCTGCTCGCATCGCCGGCACCGATCCAGATCGGCAACTACGTGTGGTTCGATCAGGATCACGACGGCGAGCAGGACGCGGACGAGGCCTCGATCGCGGGCGTCACGGTGAAGATCTACGCCGCGGACGGCACGACGCTGCTCGGCACCACGACGACCAACGAGAACGGTGAGTACTACTTCGGTGGCGAGGGCGGCCTCGCTCTCGAGCCGGGCGTGGACTACGTGATCGAGTTCGATCTCGCCACCGCCGACACCTCGACGCTCCCCGGATCGCCGACGACGAGCGACTTGTCGTACACGAAGGTGCAGGAGCCGGGAGCGGGGTCCACCCACGACTCGAACCCGACACCGCAGGCCAATCCGCTGATCGGTCGCACGACCGTCACGGCGCCCGACCACGCCGGTGGCGTTGATCACACGATCGACGCCGGTGTGTACTACACGCTGCCGGGCATCGACATCGTGAAGTTCGATGGGCGCCAGACTCCGCCGACGAATCCCGTCGACGGTCCGGACGCACCGGACGGTGCGTACGCGGGACCCACCACGGGTTCGTGGGATCCGGCGGTCGACGCCGACACGGAGGCCGCGGCGGTCGAGTACCCGCTGACCGACGGTTCCACGGGCGCGCAGCCCGTGCACATGATCGTGACCAACACCGGAAACGTCGCCCTCAGCGACGTGACGGTCAAAGACACGACGCTGCAGGGCCCGGCCATCACCGGTCTCACGTGTGACTTCTCGCCGCTCGGCGGTCCGGCAACGGGCGTCACCTGGGCTGGTCCGCTCGCCGCCGGTGCGTCATTCGTCTGCTCCGGCAGCCTCGCGATGGGGCCGGAACAGGTTCACGAGGATGTCGCGTCGGTCCAGGGCCAGCCGCTGGATGTGGACGGCGCGCCGTCCGGTGAGGTCATCGGCGACGAGGACCAGTACTGGGCGACCACGCCCGCCGACACCCGCGTTCCCGGCATCGACATCGTGAAGTTCGACGGTCGTCAGCTGCCGCCGCTGAACCCCGTGGATGGCCCCGACGCCGTGGACGGCGCATACGGCGGCCCGACCACCGGGGACTGGAGCGCGGTGGCGGACGCCGACACACAGGCCGATGCGGTGCAGTACCCGATCACCGACGGCTCCACCGGCGCCCAGCCGGTGCACATGATCGTGACCAATACGGGCGAGGTCCCGCTCGGGGATGTCTCGGTGGCCGACCTCACGCTGCAGGGAACTACGCTGACCGGATTGAGCTGTGACTTCTCGGCGCTCGGCGGCCCCGCGTCCGGGACCACCTGGAGTGGGCCGTTCGCGGCGGGCGACTCGTTCTCCTGCGTCGCAACCCTCACCATGGGTGCCTCCGAGGTGCACAACGACATCGCCTCCGTGACCGGCCAGCCGCTGGACTTCGAGGGTGAGCCCACGGGGGAGCCGGTGGGGGATGAAGACGGCTACTGGGCCGAGACGCCCGCCGACGAGCGCGCTCCGGCGATCGACATCGTGAAGTTCGATGGTCGTCAGACGGCTCCGGCGAACCCGGTGGACGGCCCGGACGTGGTCGATGGCACCTACAGCGGCCCGACCCCGGGTGACTGGGATGGTGCGGTTGATGCGGACACGCAGGCCGATGCCGTGCAGTACCCGCTGACCGATGGTGTCACCGGCCCGCAGCCGGTGGGCATGATCGTCACGAACACGGGCAACATGTCGATCGTGGATGTGGCGGTGTCTGACCTCACTCTGGACGGACCGGCGCTGACCGGCATCACGTGTGACTTCTCGCCGCTCGGCGGCCCCGCCTCGGCAACCACCTGGGACGGTGCGTTCCTGGCCGGAGATTCGTTCTCCTGCACCGGAACGCTGGCAATGGGCGCCTCCGCGGTGCACAACGACATCGCGTCGGTGTCGGGCCAGCCGGTCGGTACGACCGGCGAGCCGTTCGGACCGACGGTGGGCGACGAAGACGCCTACTGGGCCGAGACGCCCGCCGACGAGCGCGCTCCGGCGATCGACATCGTGAAGTTCGATGGTCGCCAGACGGCTCCGGCGAACCCGGTGGACGGCCCCGACGCCATCGATGGCGCCTCTGGTGGCCCCACGGCTGGGGACTGGGACGCCGCGGTCGACGCGGACACGCAGGCCGACGCCGTGGAGTATCCGCTGACGGCAGGCACGTCCGGTCCGCAGCCGGTGAGCATGATCATCACCAACACCGGCAACGTGTCGCTGGCCGACGTAGCAGTGGCTGATCTGACGCTGCAGGGCTCCGCCCTCACCGGTGTGTCCTGCGACTTCTCGCCGCTGGGCGGACCGGCGACGGGCACGAGTTGGAGCGGTCCGTTCCTCGCCGGGGATTCGTTCTCCTGCACGGGCACGCTGACGATGGGTGCCTCCGAGGTGCACAACGACATCGCCTCCGTCACCGGTCAGCCGATCGATGGCAATGGGGAGCCGTTCGGATCGACCGTGGGTGACGAGGACGGCTACTGGGCGACCACGCCCGCCGACACTCGCGTTCCGAGCATCGACATCGTGAAGTTCGATGGTCGCCAGAGCGCACCGGAGAACCCGGTGGACGGTCCGGATGCTGTCGACGGCGAGTACGGGGGCCCGACCACGGGCGACTGGGACGCTGCGATTGACGCAGACACCCAGGAGGACGCCGTGCAGTACCCGATCGCGGATAGCACGACCGGTCCTCAGCCGGTCGGCTTCATCGTCACGAACACGGGGCAGCTCGCTCTCACGGGCGTTTCGGTGAGTGATCTGACCAAGCTCGGCTCGGACGTCACCGGTCTCACGTGCGACTTCTCGCCGCTGGGCGGACCCGCGACGGGGACGAGCTGGGATGGACCGTTCCAGCCCGGAGACTCGTTCTCGTGCAGTGCCACGCTGACGATGGGCGCCGCCGAGGTGCACAACGACATCGCCTCTGTCAGCGGACAGCCGGTCGGCAACGACGGCGAGCCGGTCGGCCCGCCCGTGGGTGACGAGGACGGTTACTGGGCTGAGACGCCGCAGAGCCCCTCGCCGTCGCTGGAGATCACGAAGCGTCAGGCGGAGACCGGAGACGAGGCCGACACGGCCGCGGACGCGATCGATGCTGCCGCGGGCGAAGCCGTTCAGGTGGAGATGCCGGTCACGAACACCGGCAACACCCCGCTGACCGAGGTTGTAGTCAGCGATCACACCGACGACGGTCCCGCCATGACGGAGTTCGCGTGCGAGTTCCCCGACGGCACCACGGTGTCTGCGGTGGACGGTGCGGTGCGGTGGGCGGCGACATTCACGGACCCTGCGACGGCGAGCTGGCAGCCGGGTGTCACCTTCACCTGCACGGGTGTGGTGACTCTCGGAGCGGATGAGACGCACGCCGACACCGTGACGGTGACGGCAGTGACACCGGATGGGGCCACGCTGACGGACGACAACCCGTTCCACGTGAAGACTCCGCCGGTGGAGCCCACGCCGACGCCGACCGCAACGCCGACGAGCACGCCGACCGCGACCCCGACCACGCCCGCGCCGACGACCTCCGCGCCGTCGACGCCCGTGCCGACGATCTCGGTGGCCACCCCGGGAGTACCGAACCTGCCCTCGACCGGCGCGGCGATCAGCACGGGAGTGATCGCCTTCGGCACGCTCTTGCTCGGACTCGGACTGGTAGTCATGCTAGCGCGTCGCCGCAGCACGCAGCGATGACGGCATGAGGCACGATGATGGCCGGCGGGATGTGTTCCCGCCGGCCATCATCGTTTTCGCCGCCGCCGCCGCCGCGTGCGAGAGAATCGAGCATGACGTCGAACGCGGACGATGACCTCCCGTGGGCCGCCACAGTGCTACTGCTCCGCACAGCATCAGAGCCGGGGGTCGAGGTGCTGATGATGCAGCGCCCCGATCGGGGATCGTTCGCGTCGGCCTGGGTGTTTCCGGGCGGTCGCGTCGAGCCCGCCGATGTCGTGGCGAGCGACCCGGACGCGACGCTGCGCAGAGCAGCCGTGCGCGAGGTCGCAGAAGAGACGGGGCTGGTGGTATCCGCCGATGCTCTGATGCCGGTGTCGGAGTGGATTCCGCCGGCCACCGAGCCGAAGCGCATCCGCACCTGGTTCTTCGCGGCCGCCGATCCGGGCGGCCAGCTCCGAGTGCAGGCGTCGGAGGTCGTTCGCGCCGAGTGGTTCCGCCCTGCGGACATGCTCGCGCTGCACGCCGCCGGCGATGCGCGCCTGTATCCGCCCACCTTCGTGAGCTTGTTGAATCTGCGAGATGCCGTGGATGCTGAGGTCGCTCTCGCGCGCCTGGAGCACCCTCCGCGCAGGTACGCCACGCTGGCGAGTGTGATCGACGGCGCGCGGATGTTCAGCTGGGACGATGATGACGCAACCGATGCGACGCCGGACGCCGACCGCCACCGTCTGGACGCATCCACCCTGCCCTGGCGTTACACGCCGCCGGCGGACCGAGCGCGATCGTAACGATTCGACGCCCGTGTTCGCGCGGGTCCTCGGCGGCACTAGAGTGGTCCGGTGACCTCATCGACATCCTCGAGGGGGATGGCGACGATGGCACTCCTCTCCCTCGCCGTGGGCAGTTTCGGCATCGGCATGACCGAGTTCGTGATCATGGGCCTGCTGCCCGAGATCGCGCAGTCGACACTTCCCATGCTGTGGCGCGCCGACTCCGAAGACGCCATCGCCCAGGCCGGCTGGCTCATCAGCCTCTACGCGCTCGGCGTGGTGGTGGGTGCGCCCACGATCTCGGGATTCCTCGCGCGGTATCCGCGCCATCGCGTGATGATCGGCCTCGCTGCGGCGCTCGCGGTGTTCAACGCGGCGATCCTCATCGCGCCCACCTTCGAATGGGTGGCCCTGACGCGATTCCTGGCCGGACTCCCGCACGGTGCCTACTTCGGGATGGGCGCTCTCGTCGCCGCTGATCTGCTCGGCCCGGGCAAACGCGCACAGGGCGTCGCCTTCGTGCTGACCGGACTCACCGTCGCGAACGTCGTGGGTGTTCCTGCGGGCACGTTCATCGGGCAGAACCTCGGCTGGCACGCCGCCTTCGCCATCGTGGCCGCCATCTTCGCGCTGGCCACGGCCATGATCGCGATCTTCGTCCCCGCCCACGCGGGTGATCCATCCCGCACCATGCGCGCCGAACTCGGCGTGTTCTGCATCGGTCAGGTGTGGGCGACGCTCGCGGTGGGCGCGATCGGCTTCGGCGGATTCTTCGCCGTCTACAGCTATGTCTCGCCTCTGGTCACCGAGGTGGCTGGCTCGCCCGCCTGGGCCGTTCCGATTGTGCTCGTGGTGATGGGACTCGGCATGACCATCGGCAACATCCTCGGTGGTCGCCTGGCCGACCGGGATCTGCCGCGGTCATTGCTGGGCTCGTTCGTGGCGCTGATCGTCTCGCTGATCCTGCTTGGGCTCACGAGCGGCTGGATCGTCACGCTGGTGATCTTCATCTTCGCCGTCGGTGTGTCGTCTGCCGTCGCGTCGCCGACGATTCAGACCCGACTCATGGACGTCGCCCGCGACAACCAGTCGATTGCCGCGGCGATGAATCACTCCGCGCTCAACATCGGCAACAGCCTGGGCGCTGCTCTGGGTGGTGCCGTGATCGCGGCCGGCTGGGGATTCCAGGCGCCGTCCTGGGTGGGCGCCGCCCTCGCGATACTGGGCCTGCTGCTGGCAGCGCTCTCGCTGCGCGCAGACAAGCACATCAGCCTCCGCGCCACCCTCCGCCGCTGACGCGATCGCCTGACCCGATCTCGCACTGGTCTCAGCCAGTGCACTGAAGGGGTCGCGCCGGTGCAGAGATTGAGACCAGCATCGCGGGCGGTCTCAGTGACTGTACCCACCGGCCCAGTCGGCAGCAGATATCGAGACCAGTTATGCGGGGGCGTCCAGCAGGCGCTGCAGATTGGCGCCCACGGCGCTGGTCTCGATGAGGAAGCCGTCGTGGCCGAAGTCGCTGGTGAGCACCACGGCGCGGTCACCGTCCAGCGTGTTGCGGATGCCGCGGGCGATCCGGTGCTGTCCGTCGATGGGGAAGAGGCGGTCGCTGTCGATGCCGAGCACCAGTGTGGTGGCGGTGACGCGAGCCAGAGCATCCTCCACACCGCCACGATCGCGGCCCACGTCGTGTGAGTCCATGGCGCCGACCAGGATGCGGTAGCTGTTCGCATCGAAGCGGCGAGTGAACTTGTTGCCGTGGAAGTCGAGGTAGCTCTCCACGGCGAAGCGACCGTCGTCACCGATCGGACTCACCGACGACTGCCACGAGCGACCGAAGCGCTGGTTGAGTTCGGACGGGCTGCGATAGTTCAGCAGCGCCATCCGGCGAGCGAGGGCGAGGCCGCGGTGCGGGCCCTCACCGGCGCCAGAGTCGTAGTAGTCCCCGCCCTGGAAAGCCGGGTCGATCGCGATGGCCTCCAGCTGCACCGAGTTCAGCGCGATCTGATCTGCGGTGTTGACCGGGGGAGAGGACAGCACGGCGAGGCGAGCGACGCGCTCCGGGGTCTCCACCGCCCACTCCAGCGCGTGCATTCCTCCCATGGATCCGCCGATCACGGCGGCGAAGCGATCGATGCCGAGCTGATCCGCGAGTCGTCGCTGCGCTCGCACCTGGTCGCGCACGGTGAGATACGGGAAACGGGAACCCCACTCGCGACCATCGGGGCCGATGCTGGACGGCCCCGTCGATCCCTGGCACCCGCCCAAGATGTTCGGTGCGATGACGAACCACTGGTCGGTGTCGATGGCGGCACCCGGCCCGACGATCTCCTCCCACCAGCCGGCCGTCGGGTGACCTGGTCCTGCATCGCCGCGCAGATGGCTGTCGCCCGTGAGGGCGTGCAGGACCAGCACGGCGTTGTCGCGAGCCTCATTCAGCTCGCCCCAGCTCTCATACGCGAGACGGAATGCCGGAAGTCGTCCGCCGGCATCGGTGTGGAACTCGTCGAATGCCGCGAAGCGTCGGTTGCCGACCGGATCGCCGTCACGCCAGGCCCCGGTCACGGGTGGGCGGCCGAGCAGGGAACGCGCGTCAGCCTCCGTTACGGGCGATGACGGAACGGTGTCCTCGGAGATCTGCCAATCCACGCCCCCATTCTTGCGTGTTCGCGCTCGCGGCGGCTAACTGTGACGCCGCGCGCCACGTCACAACACGATGGAGGCGCCCCGCGAGCGGGACGCCTCCATCGTGTTGTGGGGTTGATCAGACGCGCGCGGCCTCCGCCTGGGCGCGAGCTGCCGCGAGACCGACCTCGAGGTCAGCCTTCAGGTCCTCGATGTTCTCCAGGCCCACCGACAGACGGATCAGGCCCGGGGTGACACCGCTGGTGAGCTGCTGCTCGGGCGTCAGCTGCGAGTGCGTGGTGGACGCGGGGTGAATCACCAGCGAGCGCACGTCACCGATGTTGGCGAGGTGGCTGAACAGGCTCAGGTTGTTGACGAACGCGCGACCGGCGTCGACGCCGCCCTTGAGCTCGAACGAGAACACCGCACCGGCACCCTTCGGCGCGTACGTGTTCGCGGCGGCGTACCACGGGGACGACGGGAGTCCGGCGTAGTTGACCGACGCGATGTCGAGGTGGTTCTCCAGCCACTCGGCGAGGTCCTGGGCGTTCTGGACGTGGCGCTCGATGCGCAGCGACAGGGTCTCGATGCCCTGGATGAGCTGCCAGGCCGAGGCCGGTGCGATCGCGGAGCCGAGGTCGCGCAGCAGCTGCACGCGCGCCTTGATGATGTACGCGAGAGCATCGCCGACCGCGGTGGTGTAGCTGGCGCCGTGGTAGGAGGGGTCCGGCTCCGTGAGTCCGGGGAACTTCTCGACGTTCTCCGTCCATGCGAACTTGCCGCCGTCGACGATCGCACCGCCGAGGACCGTGCCGTGGCCGCCGAGGAACTTGGTGGCGGAGTGGACGACGATGTCGGCACCATGCTCGAACGGACGGATCAGGTACGGCGTGGCGATCGTGTTGTCGACGATCAGCGGAAGCCCGGACTCGTGAGCGACGTCGGAGACGCGGCGGATGTCGAGCACGTTGACCTTCGGGTTGCCGATCGTCTCGGCGAAGAAGAGCTTGGTGTTGGGACGGACAGCGCGGCGCCACTCGTCGGCGTCGTCCTGGTCCTCCACGAAGGTGACCTCGATGCCGAGCTTGCCCAGCGTGTACTTGAAGAGGTTGTAGGTTCCGCCGTAGATCGCGGCAGAGGAGACGATGTGATCTCCCGCCTGCGCGATGTTGAGAACGGCGAAGGTGGACGCGGCCTGACCCGATGCCAGCAGCAGTGCACCCGTGCCACCCTCGAGCGCGGCGATGCGCTGCTCGGCGACATCCTGCGTCGGGTTCTGGATGCGCGTGTAGATGTTGCCGAACTCGGCCAGAGCGAACAGGTTCGCGGCGTGGTCGGTGTCTTTGAACACGTACGCGGTGGTCTGATAAATCGGCGTCGCCCGCGCTCCGGTCACGGGGTCCGGCTGTGCGCCGGAGTGGATCTGCTTGGTCTCGAAACGCCAGTTGTCGGCCATGAGTGCTCCTTCGGGTCGGCGGCCCGATTCGACCGCGTCCCCTGAGATTAGGAAGCGGCCACCCCATACACCAACGTGACGGAAATGTTACGTAACCTCCTCAGCGTCATCGGGCGCGGATTGCCCACACAACCGTCGCTGTGGCGCGAATTGCGCACGATCAACGGGAGGTAGCGTGGAATCCATGACGACACGCACCGCAGTGGTGACAGGGGCAAGCTCCGGCATCGGCCGGGCGACGGCGATCGCGCTGGCGACTTCCGGGTGGGATGTGGTGGGCGTGGCCCGTCGCGCGGAACGTCTGCAAGAGCTCGCCGACGCGCACGGCATCGCCGTATTCGCCGCCGACCTGACGAACCCCACCGATGTGGCCGCTCTCGCCGACTGGCTGCAGCAGCGCGGCGCGGTGCACTCGGTGGTGCAGGTGGCCGGGGGCGCCGCTGGAACCGACCGTGTCGAGGATGGTCGCCCGGAGGACTGGGAGTGGATGTTCCAGGCCAACGTGCTGGGCACCCAGCGACTGGTGTCGGCGCTGCTTCCTCAGCTTCGAGCAGCGAGCGCTGCGGGCACTCACGCCGACCTGGTGTTCGTCACCTCCACGGCGGCACAGACCGCTTACCCCGGAGGCGGCGGATACAACGCCGCCAAGGCGGGGGAGTCGATGCTCGTGCAGGCGCTGCGACTCGAACTCAACGGCGAGCCGATCCGCGTGGTCGAGATCGCTCCCGGTCTCGTGCACACGGAGGAGTTCACCCTCAACCGCTTGCGCGGTGACGACGCCGCAACGCAGAAGGTATACCAAGATGTCGAGGCTCCGCTGGTCGCCGAAGACGTGGCGGACGTGATCGTGTACGCGCTGAACGCCCCGGCGCACGTGAACCTCGACCTGGTGACGATGCGCCCGGTGGCCCAGGCCGCCGCGCACGTTCTGGCTCGCGGACCGCTTCGTCCCCGCGGGTCCGCGTCCTGATGGCACTGTCGCTCACGGAGCTTGCCGAGGCCGGCCAGCTGGATGCGGGCTGGGCCGAGGCGCTGCAGCCGGTCGCGGGCGATATCGCGGCCCTCGGAGAGCGGCTCCGCGGTGTGGTCGCCGAGGGAGGTCACTACCTGCCTGCCGGCGACGCGGTGCTGCGGGCGTTTCGTGCTCCGCTCGATGACGTGCGCGTGCTGATCGTGGGGCAGGACCCGTACCCCACTCCCGGCCATCCGATCGGGCTTTCCTTCGCGGTTGATCGACATGTTCGCCCGTTGCCGCGAAGCCTCACCAACATCTACCGAGAGCTGAATGACGACCTCGGTATCGCTCCGGCTCCCCACGGGGACCTGACGGCGTGGACCGATCAGGGCGTGATGCTCCTCAACCGCGTGCTCACCGTGGCACCAGGAACGCCCGCGTCTCATCGCGGCTGGGGCTGGGAGAAGGTCACCGATCACGCCATCCGCACGCTCGTCGCTCGCGAACAACCGTTGGTCGCGATCCTGTGGGGACGAGACGCCCAGTCGCTTGCCCCGATGCTGGGAAACACGCCGATCGTGCAGTCGGTGCATCCGTCGCCGCTGTCGGCCAGCCGCGGCTTCTTCGGCTCGCGGCCGTTCTCGAAGGTGAATGAGCTGCTGCGTGCTCAGGGCGCGTCCGAAGTGGATTGGAGCATCCCGCATGAATGACGAAACGCCCATCCGCCTCGGCGACGAGGGGCACTTGGAGACGGTCTACGGCATCCGTCCCGCCGAACCCGGCGATCTTCCCGAGATCGCCGAGATCTACGGGCACTTCGTCCGTCGCTCGGTCGCTACTTTCGACGAGACGGTGCGCCCGCTGGAGGAGTGGCGCGAGAAGTTCGACGCGCTCGCGGCTGTCGACCTGCCGTTCCTGGTGGCGCACTCTCCGCGCGACGGCGTGCTCGGCTACGCGTTGCTGCAGCCCTGGTCGGCCAAATCCGCCTATCGGTTCACCACCGAAAACTCGATCTACCTGGCTCCGGGCACCGAGGGACAGGGAATCGGCCGGGCGTTGCTCACCGCGCTGCTGACAGCGGGATCACAGTCCGGTGTCCGACAGGTGATCGCGGTGATCGTCGAAGGCGGCGACGCCTCGATCGCGCTGCATCGCAAGCTTGGATTCACCGATGTGGGTCACCTGGCGAAAGTGGGTCGTAAGTTCGACCGCTGGCTGGGAATCGTGCAGTTGCAGCTGGAGCTGCCACGATCCGAACAGCCGCTGCCGCCGGATCACTACCGGTACTGAGTCGGATCGCCTCAGTCGCGCTCGGGGGAGATCGTCGGGATCGCCGCCAGCAGCGTGCGGGTGTACTCCTGCGTCGGATGGTGCAGCACATCCACCGTCGCGCCACGTTCGAGGATGCGGCCCTCGCTCATCACGGCAACCGAGTCGCACAGGGACTGCACGACCCCGATGTCATGCGATACCAGCACGAGCGTCAGACCATCGCGCTCGCGGAGCTCGGCGAGCTTGTGCAGGATCTGAGCCCGCACCGTGACATCCAACGCGGACAGTGGCTCGTCGCCGATGAGGATCGACGGGCGATGCACGAGCGCGCGTGCCAGGGCGATCCGCTGGCGCTGCCCGCCGGAGAACTCGTGCGGATGGCGGTCGGCCATCGCGGCGTCGAGTCCGACGTCTTCCAGTACCTCGCGAACACGGGCGCGGCGATCCCCGGGGATGTCCAGCGCCCAGAGCGGCTCGCCGATGATGCGCCCGACGCTCATCCGCGGATCCAGCGATGCGTAGGGATCCTGGAACACCAGTCCGGTGCGGCGTCGCAGCCAGTGCAGCGACGTGGCGGAACCGGCGAAGTCGACCGCGGTGCCGTCCACCGCGACCGTGCCGGTCGTCGGGGTGTCGAGAGCGAGGAGCAGCCTGATCAGCGTTGACTTGCCGGAGCCGGACTCGCCGATGATCCCGATCGATTCGCCGTCGGCGATGTCGAGGTCTGTCGGCTGCAGCGCGACAGTGCGACTCGGGGGACCGAACAGTGCGGCGCGGGGGCCGCGGTGCACACGCGACAGGTGACGGGCGATGATGCTCATGAGTTCTCCTCCCCGCGCCACAGTGTCGCGGTCGCGTCGCGCAACAGCCCCTGGGTGACCGCCGAGTGCGGCGCTGTCAGCAGGGTGGTGAGGGATCCTGCCTCGACCACGCGGCCGTGCTCGAGCACCACTGCCGACGAGGCGATCTCGCTGAGCACCGCCAGGTCGTGGGTGATGAACACCAGCGACATGCCGTCTTCGGCGACCAGCCGACGCAACAGCGTCAGGATCTCGGCCTGGATCGTGACATCGAGTGCGGTGGTCGGTTCGTCCGCGATGAGCAGCTTGGGTCGGCAGGCCAGCGCCATCGCGATCGCCACGCGCTGGCGCTGTCCGCCGGAGAGCTGGTGCGGATAGCGGCGGATGATGGACTCCGGGTCGGGGAGTCGAACACGGGCTGCTTCGGAGAGAACGCGCTCACGCAGCGAGGCCCCGCGCAGTCGTTCGTGAATCTGGATGGAACGACCGATCTGCGCGCCGACCGTGCGGATCGGGTTGAGCGCGGTACGCGGCTCCTGGAAGACGATGCCGATGTCGTCTCCGCGCAGCTGGGCGAGTTCGCTGTCGGGCAGACCCACCAGCTCGCGCCCGTTCCAGCGGATGGACCCGGAGACCTCGGCGCCCGCGGGCAGCAGACCGAGCAGCGCGAGGGCCGTCATCGACTTCCCGGATCCGGACTCTCCGATGAGCCCGACGCGCGCGCCGTCCGCAACCGCGAAGTCGATGCCGTCCACCACGCGCGTGCCGTCGATGTCGACGACAAGACCGGCCACTTCCAGACTCATGCGATCACGGTGCTTCCGGGCTGTGAGGCGGCGCGGCCTACCGCGCGCGGCACCCGGCGCTTTCGGGACAGGGTCGGGTCGGTCGCTTCGCGCAGCGCATCGCCCAGCAGGTTCAGTGCCAGCACGGAGCTGCTGATCATGAGGCCCGGCCACACCACCGCGAGCGGGTGCACCAGGATGTACTGCTGCGTCTCGCTGAGCAGCAGGCCCCACGACGGCTCGCCGACGGAAGCGCCGAGTCCGAGGTAGCTGAGGCCGGCTTCGGCAAGCAGCGCCACACCCATCGACCACGACAGCTGCACGATGAACACCGGCGCCACGTTCGGCAGCAGGTGGCGCACGACGACCTGTCCGGGAGTGAGCCCCGACGCGCGTGCCGCGAGCACGAAGTCGCTCGCCAGCACGCGGCGCAGCTCCGGTCGGGTGACGCGGGCGATGTTCACACCGAAGCCGATGCCCACCGCGATCACCACCACCCACAGCGATCCTCCCCACACCGAGGAGATCATCATCGCGATGATCAACACGGGGAAGGCGATGAGGATGTCGATGAACGTCGCCACGCCCTCGCGCACGAGACGCGGGGTCAGGGAGCCGAGGCACGCGAGCACCACGCCGATCACCGTGGCGATGATGGCGGAGCCGATCGCCACGAAGACGGCCGTGCGTGCGCCGGTCATCAGCTGCGTGAGCATGTCGCGCCCGGTGCCGTCGGTGCCCAGCAGATGCGGCCAGCCGGGGCCGGTCCAGCGTGCGGCCACGTCCACGTCTTTCGGATCGAACGGCGTCCACACCAGTGAAACTGCGGCGAGCAGCACGACCGTGCCGACGACGATGAGGCCGAAGCGACCGGTGCCGATGCTCCACAGCCGGGTGAAGGTGTTCGCGCGCATCAGGACGCCTCCCGCAGCCGTGGGTCGATGAGTCGATGCACGATGTCCATGACCACCCCGATCACCAGCACGACGACCGTGAGGGTGAGCATCTCGCCCTGCACCATCGGCAGGTCGCGATTGCCGACGTCGGTCACGAGCATCCGTCCGATTCCCGGTAGGTTGAAGAGCTTCTCCACGACGACAGCACCGACCACGATCCCGGCGAACTGCAGGCCGAGGATCGAGATGATGGAGATCGCGACATTCGGCAATCCGTCCCGTACGAGCGCGCGCGTGCGGGTCAGGCCCTGAGCGGCAGCCGTTCGCACGTAGTCCTCCGTCATCGCCTGCAGCGTGGCGCTGCGGACAAAGCGCAACAGCACGGCTCCCTCGACGACTCCGATCGTCAGCGCGGGAAGGACCAACGACGCGAACGCCCGTGGGGCGTGGCTCCATCCGCCTCGCGGGAAGCCCTGGGCGGGTAGCCACTGCAGCCACAGGGCGAACACGATCACCAGCAGCATTCCGGCCCAGATCACCGGAACGGACGCGAGCGCCTGCGCGATGAAGCTGATCGAGCTTCCGGAGCGCCTGCCCCGGCCGAGCGCTGAGAGGACGCCGAACGGCACGCCCACCAGCAGCGCGACGAGCATCGACATCAGCGCGAGGGGAACCGTGACCTGCGCCTTTTCAGCCAGCTGATCGGTGACGGCCGAGCCGGTGAGGAGCGACGTGCCGAGATCGCCACGGAAGATGCCGCCGATCCAGGCCGCGTACTGCTCCCACAGCGGCGCATTGAGGCCCAGCTGCTCTCGGAGCTGCGCGACCTGTTCCGGCGTTCCTTTCGATCCCGCGATCAACTGCGCGACGTCGCCGGGAAAGACGCGCAACGACAGAAAGATGAGGATGCTCGCCACGAGTGGCCCTACGATCAGCAGGGCCACTCGGGTGAGCAGGAATCGTGTCATCGATGCGTCAGGTAAGAAGGGTCACTCCGACACGGTGATCTGTGACAGATCGATGCGCGAGTTGATCGAATCGGTGGGGAAGCCGTGCACGATCGGGGAGACCGCGGTGAGCGTCTCGCCGACGTACAGCCAGTCGGCCGCGTTGTCCTGCGACACGATCTTCGCCGCCTCCGCGAGAAGCTTCGCGGACTCGTCCGCGTCCACCGTGCGCAGGGACTGCTCGTACAGATCGCTGACCTTCGCGTTGGAGTAGCCGAAGTAGTAGTCCGGGTTCGCCCACGTGCTGCCGAAGTCGCGCGGCTCCACGTGGAGCACGAAGCTGAGCTCATAGTCGTGGTTCTGGTAGACGTCGGTCAGCCAGGTGGGGAACTCGACCGAGTTGACGGTGAGCTTGACGCCGATCTTGTTGAAGGCGGAGACCAGGTAGGTGGCCACCGTGGTGCCGTAGAAGCTCGGGATGGTGAGCGTCAGGCTGAGGTTGCTCTTGCCGGCTTCGGCCAGCAGGGTCTTCGCCTTCTCCGGGTCGTACGTCACCAGGTCGGACAGGTCTTCGTAACCCGGGTCGAGCTCCGGGATCGGGCCGTACAGCGGCTGGCCGGCACCGACGGCCTCCACGAGAGCCTTGTGGTCGATCGCCAGACGCAGCGCCTCGCGCACCTTCGGGTCGTCGAGCGGGGCCGCGGCGTTGTTGAACGCCAGCACGGCCTTGTCGGTGGTCTTCCCGCGTGTGATCGTGAAGTCCGTGCCCTCGAAGCGCGACGCCAGGTTGGGATCGACCGCGGTCAGCACGTCCACGCTGTCATCCAGCGCGGCGTTCACACCCGAGCTGAAGTCGGGGATGTAGCTGAACACCACCTCCTTCACGCCGGCCTTCTCTCCCCAGTAGGCGTCGTTGCGCGCGAACGTGATGCTGTCACCCTGCTTCCAGTCCTCCAGCGTGAACGGGCCCGTGCCGTTGGTGGCGGTCTTGAGGTCCGTGGTGTCGTCCTTCGCGAAGACGAGACCAGCAGGAGTCGTGAGGGAGAACAGGAAGTTCTGGTTCGGCTGCGTCAACGTGATGACGACGGTCTTCTCATCGGGAGCAGTGATGGACGCGACATCGGCGAAGTCGCCATGGCCGACGATGGTCTCGTCATCCTTCACCTGCGTGTACGCGGCGACGACGTCGGCGGAGGTCAGCGGCTGCCCTGCGCTGAACGTGATGCCGTCCTGCAGCGTGAATGTGTAGGTGAGACCATCCGCGGAGATCTCGTGCTTGCTGGCCAGCGCATCGACGATCTCGTTGTCCTGGGTTCGGGTGACCAGGCCCTGATAGATGTTGTCCACGAGGATCTGCTCCAGGGCAGCGCCCGAGGTGTGGCGGATATCGAGGTTGGTGGGCTCCAGCACCAGGCCTACGCGCAGCGTGGCATCCGCATCAGCGACCGCGGACGTGCTCGGTGCGGGAGCGGCGCTGCCACCCGAGCAGGCGCCCAGAGCGAGGGTGAGTGCGACGATCGTCGCGATGACGGCGGTTCGGCGGAACATGTCGGTCCTTTCGGAACGGTGTCGGTTCAGACTTGCAGAATCTGGGGAAGTGCAGGGCGATTCCATGGAATCGGTGTGGGATGCAGCGAGCTTAGGAACGTGGGGAGGACGAGGTGCAATCCGCTCGGAATGTGACGTCACAGGCGGTCATGCCGCGACCTCGCGGATGATGTCGGCCAGCTCGGTGGGGTGCGTCTCCTGGGGGTTGTGTCCCGAGTCGATCCCGACGACCGTGGCGGCGGGCACGCGCTCGCGGAAGCTGGCCAGTGCCACATCGGTGATGTAGCCCGCCGTGCCGCGGACGAGCGTGATCGGCGCGGTGATCTCGGCGAGATCGGACCAGCCGGTGTCGAGGCGGAGGGCGGGGGCGGTATCTGGGG